>JALYNC010000035.1 GCA_030773415.1 Actinomycetota bacterium | reverse complement strand
GCTCGAGTCACCACGGTTCCGCCACGTCAGCGGCGACTGGTACGCATGGACCGCAAGCTGGTAGCTGAACGCGCGAACTGCAGCTACCAGGAGCTCCGCCTTACGCTCGCCGCATGCGACCGAGCGTCTCGGTAGATCTGTTCCTGCTTGGGGTCGGCGAGCGGTCCAAGTTCCGGACGTGGGGCGCCGTGGGCACAGCTGTGTCCGGTGCGCTGCTGTGCGAGAAGGCGTTGGCGGGTGAGCATCTGCTCCCGGAACTTCCGCCCAGCCGAGGCCGGCGCCGCGCCCTGCAACGTCTGATCGATCGGCGAGCGATAGACGCCCTGAATCAGGTCGCCGACCCGCTATGTGCCGCCGGCGCGGTGCGGCCATCCGAGGAGAAGTGGCTCCGGATGTTCGCCCGGCGCGGTTACACAGTGCTGGACACGCCCGCGCAGGAGGCCGCGCTGCACCGGCTGCGCGCTGCCATCACGCCGGGCACGGTCCCCGCCCCGGACGACGCCGCCTTCGCCGTGCTCTGCGCGCTCTCCGGCATCGCACGATCCGTGCTGGCGGCTCCCGAGGGTCGCGCAGCCCGGCGTGAGACGGCCGCGCACCTCAACGGCCTCCGTGACACCGTCGGACCGGCCGTCGCAGAAATCCTGGACGCGACCAGGGCTGAGTACGGGCGCGCTGATGCCGACGGCGGCTTCGTGCCGTCCGGCGGCTATGACTGCTACGGGGACGTCGTTGGAGACGGCGGCGGTTGAAAGAGACCGCGCGACGGGGGCCGTAGCGTGTGGAGAACCGCTGACACATGCTGCGCATGTGCGGCAGGTGCGCGTCGGCGCGGTCGGCTGCTGAGCTGGCCGACAGGTTCCCGACCTCGACGCGACCGGGCTGACGCTCCGGATGTGCGTCACGCCCGCCGATACAGCCAGCTGGTCACCGGTGCGCAGATCAGCGCTAGAGCTGCCGCTACCGCCAGGGACACGACGATCGCGCCGGTGTCGGGCTCGCCGGCCATCAGGGAGCGGGAGGCCGTCGACAAGATCGAGATCGGGTTAACGTCGACGAACGCCTTCAAAACCGAGGGAAGCGTCTCCGGCGGAACGAAGACGTTGGACAGGAACGTCAGCGGAAAGATCCCCATGAAGCCGGCGTTCATCACGGCATTCGGCGACCGCAACAGCAAGCCCAGGATGGCGAAGACCCACGAAAGTCCGAACCGCGATTCCGTCAGCGAGCTGGTCAGCCTCCCCGAGGTACTGCGCGCAGAGCAGGATCGTGGTCCCGCCGGCCGACCGGGCGCGCACGATCTCCCACACCTGGTTGCGCGACCGGGGGTCGAGGCCGGTGGTGGGCTCGTCCAGAAACAGCAGCTCGGGGGTGACCACCAGGCTGGTCGCGATGTCGATGCGCGCCGCATGCCGCCCGAGTAGTGCTTCACCAGGCGGCCGGCGGCCTGGGCGAGGCCGAACGCGTCCAGCAGTTCGTCGGCCCGCGACCGGGCGGCGCGTCAGCCGGGACCGAGCAGCCGGCCGAACAGCACGAGGTTCTCCCGGTCGGTCAGGTCTTCGTCAACGGATGCGAGCTGCCCCGTCAGGCTGACCACACCGCGAACCCCGTCCGCGTCGGTCACGATGTCCCGGCCGAGCACCCGGGCGCTGCCCGCATCGGGTTTGATCAGCGTGGCCAGCATCCGGATCGTGGTCGACTTTCCGGCACCGTTCGGCCCGAGGACCCCGTAGATCGATCCGGCCGGCACGGCCAGATCGACGCCGCAGACGGCCCGGGTTTTGCCGAACGACTTGGCCAGGCCGGTCGCTTCGATCGCCAGCGGTACGTGCGTGGTCATGGGCGACTCCTCCGGAAAGAACACTCCCGCGGAGTTGGACGCCGTAGGCCACCGGTTTTCATCGGTCGAAGCTCGAGGGCTGCGCTAGGCGCGGTCCGACCTCGTGTGTGTTGGCCCGGAGGTGCCGTGGGAGCCAACTGATCGCCGAGACAGTCCCTTTGCTCAGCTCGCCTCGGCCAGCCTCTTCACGTAACTGGCCCGCTGCCGCAGGAGTCGCCT
Organism: Actinomycetota bacterium; assembly: GCA_030773415.1. Lineage (GTDB taxonomy): Bacteria > Actinomycetota > Actinomycetes > JALYNC01 > JALYNC01 > JALYNC01. Next base: position 5,533 of record JALYNC010000035.1, on the reverse strand, counting down.
CAGATAGGCGGACAGAACCCGCTCGCCGGAGCGTCCGAGGAGACCGAAGGGCGGCCGGAACGACATCCGTCAATCATCAGCGTCGAGCCGTCGGGTTGTGCCTCGAACAGGTGCTCGTGCCGCAAGTACGCGAAAGGTCCGCGTACCTGCTGATCGACGAAGCGGGTAGCGCGGTTCAACTCGGTTATGCGGCTGGTCAACGTCCACCACAGCCCGAAGTGCTTGGCGCGGAAGGTCAGGGTGTCCCCAAGCCAGAGCACCGGCTGACCGCTGCTGGTCGTCGAGGTCTCCCGAGTCGACGCCAGCGACGCGGCGTGCGTCTGGCTGTCCAGTTTGATGTCGAAGATGCGTTGCGGGCTGGCTTGGATCTTGGTGATCACCTCGACATCAACCACGAAACCAATCTACGGCCGTGCCGCCTCACCGTGGCCCGTGTCGAGTAGGCGCAGCAGCTGGACGGCCCCTGCCCGCACCTGGGCGTCGTCGTGGCCACGCGCGAGGTGTTCCACGAGACGCCTCGCCGCCAGCAGCTCGCCCCAGCCCTGCATGCACTCGTAGTGGACGGCGGTCTCCAGCCAGCTCCGGGTCTGCTCGTCGGCACTTCGTACTGCGGACGCCACCAGCGCCATACCTGCGGCGGACCGCTGGTGCAGCAGGGCCTCGGCCGTCTCGAGCGTCACCGCCGTGTCTTCCTCGTCGAGCAACAACCGGCGCAGCAGCATGTCCGCCTCGCCGTCGCCGGCATGCAGCGCGAGCGCCCGTCCCGCCTTCGCTCGCTCGTCCCAGTTCCGTGACCGGCCGAGCGCAACGATCCGCTTGTCGATGCCCACCCGGACATTGTCGTCGTCCCTGACGCCGGGAGACGCGGTCAGCGGAGGGCGATGACCCGGCCGCAGCCCACGCGGTCGCGCGTGACTGGTGAGCCCGCGTGGTACCGATCCGACATGGCGACCGCCCCAAGCCCTGAGGAGATCTACGCGTCGGCTGAGAAGGAAGGCCGACGTCGCCTCCTCATGCCGCCGCTCGAGCAGCTGTCGACGGGGTTCATCGCCGGCGTGACAATTGTCTTCGGCATCGTGTCGCTGGGCGTGACGCAGGCGCTGGCCGAGCCGGTTCTGGGCGCTGACCTCGCCAAAGTCCTCGGGGCGTTGGCGTTCGGCATCGGACTGGTCTTTCTCGTCGTAGGCCGGGCTGAACTGTTCACCGAGAACTTCTTCGACCCTGTCGCCGCGGCACTGGACGACCGCGGGAGCTCCCCCTGGACAAGGCTGGCGCGCCTGTGGCTGGTCATCCTCACCTTCAACATGCTGGGCGCGATGGTGCTCGCCGCAGTGATGACCGTGGATGGTGCGCTGCCAGCAGCGGCGCACGAGGCGCTGGTCAAGGTCGCGGAAGAGATCGCCGGCAAGAGTCCCAGCGCGACGCTGGCACGAGCGGTGCTCGCCGGCGCGCTGCTGACTCTGCTGTCGTACCTGCTGCACGGAGTCACCTCCGTGACCGGACGGATTCTGGTGTCGTACATGGTCGGGTTCCTCGTCGCGGTCGGGCCGTTCGACCACGTGGTGGTGAGCGCGGTGCATCTGCTGTTCGGCGTGTGGCTGGGTGGCCCAGTCGGTTACGGCGACGTAGGCAGGAACATGGCTCTGTCGGCGCTCGGCAATCTGGCTGGCGGCATCCTCCTCATGACGTTGACCCACACCGCGCAGATCAAGGGCGCCCGCGGCGACGACCGCTGACCGGCCACCCGTCCTTCGACGCCCGTAGCTCACGCGCGCATCTGGTCCGTGGACCAGGGAACCGGCAGCACCCCCGGGGCGAAGCCAATCGCTCTACACGGACCGGGTCTCGCCAGCGCGGTCGCGGAAGGCGACGTCGAAGTTCCGCGCCAGCGCGGCCTCAACTCGTTGGTGCAGGTCACGCACCGCATCGGCGTCTGTGTCGAGCATCTCCGTCGATAGCTCGCTCACCACCAGGTCAGCCTGGCGCGCGATCTCCGCCCGCTGCTGGTCGTCGCGGGCGCTGCACGCCCCGTCGCGGAGCAGCCGCAGCAGTGCCATGAGGACGATCGGCTCCCCGCGCCCGAAGCGGCGAACCGGCCCGCACACCAGGTCGAGGTAGTAGCGCAGGTCACGGTCCGGCGTGATGACCCGCACGGCACCGGCCGCGTCACGGTGCGCGCACGCGCCCAGTCGGCGGCCCTGCAGAACAACGAGCAGGTCGGCGCAGTAGCCGATCGCGTGGGCGGCCGTGACAGGGTCGTTGATGGCGGGCGAGACCGCCTTGACCGCGATGTCGCTGAGCTGGCGCAGGCCGAGGGCAGCGTCCTGCTCGTCGGTACGTTCGAAGCCGAGCTCGACGCCGTCCAATAGCCGGTGGGCGAGCGCTTCGGCGTCGACGTCGCCGTCGACCCACGCCAGCGGCGTCCCGGCCACGACCGCGTCGCCGGGGCGCACAGCGAGCTCCACCTGCAGGTCCTCGCGGGCTGCGACAGTGACGACGGTCGGGACGTTGACGGTGCGGACGAAGCCGCTACGAGCCAAGGGCACGGGCCGTCCGCGCACCGGGGGCATCGGCTCCGCTCGGCCGTCGTACGGGGGGTAGGTGTCGATGATGATGCGCTTGGCCGCCCGGTGCACCGAGACCATCATCGTGTCGACGCGAAGCGCGCGGACGATGTGACCGACGAAGGCCAGCAGCACCGCCGCCGACACGACGCCGAGGACGAACACCAACGCGACGAGGACGACTGGCAGGGGCCGGTCCGTGCCCGTGCCGCGGACGCCGGTCAGCGCCAGGACGAACGTCGACATGAGCACGCCGAGGGTCGCCTGCGTGGCACGATCCCGAGCGAACTCGCGCAGCAGGCGTGGCGAGAACTGCTGCGACGCGAGTTGCAGAGCGACGACGGTGAGCGAAAAGGTCAGGGTCGTAGCGGTCATCAGCGACGTGGCGACGACCTGCAGCATGGCGCTCGCCGAGTCGTGCGTTCCTGGCCAGAGCCATGCCCGCCACGCCCCCGAGGTCGGCCGTACCTGCAGCAGCAGGAGCCCGACCACCAGGGATACGCCAGCCGAGACGGTCGGCCAGAACCACAATGACGCCCGGACGTCCTCGCCCGAGACGCGGACCGCCCGTCCGATCTTCACCAGACGGTCCTACCCGAAATGGGTCGAGCGCATCCGGACGCGCACACCGCCGCCCGACGGGCAGACCATTGCGTCGTGCCGGGTGGCGCCGGGGGCGGCCAGGGGCACCGAGCCGGCGCCCCGGCTACCGGCCGGCCGGGGCTTCCCCCAGGCCGGTGTGGGGCACCGACCGCAGGCTGTGGCCTGCAGGACGGCGTCGCGGCGGCGACGGCACACGCGCCTACGGCACGATCCACCCAGTCGATCATGCGGGAACGGCGGGCGCGGCTGTGGGCTACTGCCAGGTGTCGGAGCGGCGGGCGATCTCGTAGAGCGCGTCGACCTGCTCTTCGGTGAGCGTCTCGGGCTGCCGCGCGAGCCACTTCCCGATCTCCTTGCGGGTCGTCACGACGACGCCCTCGGGCTGAGTCTTGACGGTGAAGCCGCCGCGGGCGCCCATGACGGCGATCAGGCCCTTGACGTCGACCGGGCCGGCCCCGGCCGCCTTGAGAAGCTTCGCGGTGCGGCGGGCCTCGTACCGGCTGTTGCGCACGTACGGGACCCGCCGGCCGTTGACCATGAACGTGTCGCCGCCGACCCAAACGGTCGCGTCGGGGTGGTGCTTGGCGTTGACGGTGAACACCCCTGCCGGGCCGATCACGACGTGGTCGATGTCGCTACCCTTGTCGCCGACCGGGACCGCGTGCAGGACCTTCCACCGGTCCCCGAGCCGGGCTAGTCGCGCGGCGACGGCCTGCTCGCCGTCCGCGCCGATCCGCCACGCCCGCTCGTCGGTCCTCACCCCGAAGGCCCGGGCGAGGAACGTCCTGACCGGCGCTGCTTGCTTGAGCGCGACGGCCTGCTCGCGCGCTGCCGCGCCGGGGCGGGTGCCCGCGAGGTCGGTCCACGACGGCTCGTCGGGCGCTGGGCCGGCTCCCGTCGGGCCGTCGTCCTGCGCGTCGGAGGCTTCCGCCGCCGATGCGTCGTCCGGGACTGCCGGGCCGTCGGGCAGCGGGGCCGGTGCCGGTGCGCCTGGGTCGGCCGGCGCGGGGGCCGATGCCGGCGGTCCGACCGCGGAGATGTGTCCGGAGAGGGCGGCGTGGAAGGCCGCGCGGTCGGCTCCGGGCTGGACGACGGCCGTGCCGGCCTTGCAGTCCCAGTACCCGAGGCGCTCGCCGGTCGGCGTCTGCACGTACAGGCGATCGTGCCCGTACCGCGTCCACCGCTTCACTTCTAGCTTGTTCACCGGACGGTTCTCGGCACCCGTCCGCGCTTACCTGACGGGCCAGGCCGGGAGGTCGTGCTGGCAGTCACGTCAGCGGTGCCGCGTCGCGGAACATGCGGGCGGCGTCCGCCGGGTCCAGCGGCGCGAGGTAGGGCAGGAGCCGGGCGATGCTTCTGCCGCCGTCGGTGTAGCCAGCAGCCGCCGCCATGAGGGCGTCGAAGCGGGTACCCGCCGCCAGGTGGTGGAGGTGCCAGGTGTTGCGACAGCGTGCGGCGAGCAGCGGCGGGGCGTCGGTCCCTGGCTGCGCCGGGATGACCTGCCGCATGACGGCCTGCGGGTCGCCGGAGTCCCTTGGCAGCGAGGCGTCCTGGTTGAGGATCCACAGGTCACCGGCCCTTTGCGCGAGGACCGCTGACAGCCGGCGGCAAGTTCGGCGTCCCGTCCGGGTGGAGCAGCGAGAGCGCGCGGCCGCCTCCGGCCTTGTTGTTGAAGCAGTGCTCTTCAGCAGCAGCGACGTGCAGCTGAGACCGGGTCCGGGCCTCGGTGCTCGCTGCATCTCGCACTCGAAGACCTGTCCCGGAACGCGGCCCGCCCACAGCGACGACGGGCTGTAGAAAGCCGGCTGTCAGCGAGCAGGTGCTGCCGGTCCAGCGAGCGGTGGGAGACGCGCACGATCTTAGGCTCGGCGAGGATGACCCTCCGGAACCCGCAGCACCGCCACCGGAACCCGCCGACCCCACGGCCACCCCAGAAGCCGAGCAGCGCGCAAGCGCCGCGACACCGCCTGACCCGAGCAGGCGCCAGCCGCCCGCGGTATGACCGAGGCGCCCGCACGACGACCGCCGAACCCGCCGAAGGGGGCTACCGACAGCCCGGGCAGCCCTCCGACACAACGAAGGAGCCCAGCCTGCAAGCCCACAACGAAACCCCCGGGGGACCCAAAGGGTCCCCAACCCGAAGTAGCTACCTCAGGTGGCCGGAAGCTAGAGCTCGTCCGTGCTCCGCGCTGGTTCCCGGTCCTCCAGGGATATGTGCGGCACGTCGGGAACGGGGTCACCCTCGTCGGACAGCTCCGCGGGTCCACGCTCCACCGCCGCCCGCACGCCGACCTCGCGGTCCTCGTCCGCATCGGACGTCGCGCCGGAAGCTGTGGCACCGCCACCGCTCGCAGTGGTAGCACCAC
>JALYNC010000034.1 GCA_030773415.1 Actinomycetota bacterium | reverse complement strand
GCCAGTCTCAGGCCCAGCGTCAGCTGCAGCGCCGCTGCCGTCACAAAGAAGGCGGCGGTCGGCAACGACTCGAAGTGAGCGGGAGCCGCGACGCCGTGGAGAATTCCGGCGCAGCAGCTGGCCAAGGTGGCCCACACCGGCGCGCGGCCACCACGGCGAGCGCCCAGGAGCGTGTCGAGGGGGCGGGCGTCGTCCGCCGCGATCGTCCCCGCTTCGGGCCGAGCGGGGCCCTGCCGGGTGCGGGGCAGCCAGTCCTCGTCCGGCGAGCCTTCGGCCTGCGAATCTGGGCCGCCTCGACGGGTCTCATCCGGCGTGGCCGCTGAGACCTGCGGCTGCCCGGGATGTCAGTGCCTGGATCGACCGAAGAACGCGGCGACAACCGCGAGGCTGATCACCGCCAGCAGCACGAGGGCGGTCGCCATTCCCTCGGTGGTGGCGTGCGCCTCGCTGGCGAGAACCGTCCCCGACATGGACATCGGCGTCGTCACGAGGACGCTCCCGCGGTCGATCCGGCCGCCACCCGGCTTATCTCGCGGGCGGCAGCGGTGAACTCGGCCATAAGCTCCTCGGCCGGCCCGACCAGTGGCGCGTTCGCGGTGCGTGCCGCCGACTCGACCCGGTGCAGCATGTCGGCCAACCGGGACACGCCAAGCGACTGGCTGCTGGACCACAGCGAGTGCGCCCGGGCGCTGACCTCCTGGCGATCCTCGGTCGCGGCGGCTGCCCGGAGGGCTTCCAGGCCGGCGCCGGCGTCCACGAGGAACTCGGTGAACAGGTCGGTGCGCAGATCTTCGTCGCCGCCGAGTTCGGCGAGCAGGTTGTCCACCACCGGCAGATCCAGGGTGGGCGGTTCCTGCGCCACGACAACCGGAACCGCGAGCAGCGCGTTCTCCAGGTCCTCGATGCGGACGGGCTTGGCCAGGTAGTCGTCCATGCCGGCCGCGGCGCACGCCCGGCGGTCTTCGGTGAGCACGCTGGCCGTCATGGCGATGATGTGCGGCTGCCGGATCAGGAACTGGTTCGCGCGGATCCGGCGGGTGGCCTCCAGCCCGTCCATCTCGGGCATCTGCACGTCCATCAGCACCACGTCGTACGGAGCGCGGCGCAGCGCCGCGAGAGCTTCCACGCCGTTCGCGGCGACGTCCGCCCGGTAGCCCAGGCTGCTCAGCATGAGCGTGGCGACCTTCTGGTTGACGGCGTTGTCCTCTACCAGCAGCAGGCGTAGCGGCGAGGACTCGGGTGCGGTGGACAGCTCCCGCCGGACCTGAGCCGGAACCGGTCTCGATGCCGACGGCTCGCCGCTGCCTGCCGCGGGGAGTGCGGCAGCTTGCCGGCCGAGAGCCTCCTCGAGGACCGACCGCACCAGGTGTGCCTTGATCGGCTTGTTGAGGTAGGCGGCGAACTCCACGCCGTCCTGCACCGCCGGCCGCGATCCGAGACTGGTCAGCATCACCAGCGGCACCGCCCCGCCGCCGGCTAGCGCCCGGATCTCCCGCGCCAGCTGCTCGCCGTCCATGTACGGCATGTGCATGTCCAGGATCACCAGATCGAAGGCGTTCCGCTGGAACAACTCCAGCGCCTCGGCACCCCCCGACGCCTGTGCTGACGTCATGCCCCAGCCGCTCAGCTGAAGGTGAAGGATCCGGCGGTTGGTGGCGCTGTCGTCCACGATCAGGACGCGGCGTCCGGCCAGCTCGCCGACGGGCCGTGGTCGCGGTGACCGGTGTGCGCCAGGCGGCAGCGCAACGGTGAAGCTGAAGGTCGAGCCGGTGCCTTCGGTGCTCCGGGCGCGGAGGCCGCCGCCCATGGCGTCCACGAGCCGGCGGCTGATGGCCAGGCCCAGTCCGGTGCCGCCGTAGACGCGGGTCGTCGAGGCGTCAACCTGGCTGAACGGCTGGAACAGCCGGTCCATGCGGTCAGGAGGGATGCCGATGCCGGTGTCGGTCACGGCGAACGTGACCGACACGAGCCCGCCGTCCTCCGGAGCTGCCGAGATCGAGAGCAGGACGTCACCGCGCTGGGTGAACTTGACGGCGTTGCTCAGCAGATTCACCAGCACCTGCCGCAGCCGCGTCGCGTCCCCCAGTATCTCGGCGGGGCAGCGCTCGTCGACGTGTACCACCAGGTCGAGCCCCTTCTCCGTCGCGGCCTGCGCCAGCAGGTCGGCGCACCCTTCGGCGAGGGACTGCAGATCGACAGGCTGCTGCTCGAGCTCGAGCTCACCTGACTCGATCTTGGAGAAGTCGAGAATATCGTTGATCACTGCGAGCAGCGCGTCACCGCTGCTGCGGACCGTCTCCACGTAATCCCGCTGCTGCGGATCCAGGTCGGTGTCCAGCAACAGACCGGTCATGCCGATCACCGCGTTCATCGGGGTCCGGATCTCGTGGCTCATGGTGGCCAGGAACGCCGACTTCGCGTTCGCCGCCTCCAATGCCGCATCGCGCGCCTTGCCCATCTGCTCGGTGGCCCGGCGGCGCTCCGTGACGTCCAGTGAGACGCCACAGGTGGCGTAGAGGACACCGTCCGGATCGAACAGCGGGAACTTGACCGAGTCGTAGTAGTGCCGGCCGTCCGCGCCGTCCGCACACTCCTCAACGGCGTACCGGCCCTGCCGTGCCTTGCGGTCGTTGGCCCGCCAGATCGGTGCCAGCTGGGCGTCCAGCACGGTGTCGTCCCGGCCGAGCAGCTCCTCGTCGGTGACGGAGAACGCCCGCAGGAACGTCTCGTTCGCCATCAGGTACCGGCCGTCCAGATCCTTGACGTAGATCGCCGACTGGCTGTTGGCGATCACCGCTTTCAGCATGGCGGCATGGGCGTCCCGCTCACGCTCCGCGTCGGCGCGGGCCTC
>JALYNC010000033.1 GCA_030773415.1 Actinomycetota bacterium | reverse complement strand
TGACCCAGGGCGCTACGCCCCTTCCCTGAAGCGAAACGCACAGCGGCCCCGCCCCGGGAAGGGACGGGGCCGCTGCAACGGCTGGATCAGCTGCTACCGGAGGTTGCCCTCGCCGCGGTCGCCGATGCCCTGGCCGGTGCGCACACCCTCATCAAGCTCGATCTGCTCCTTGGCCACGGTGTCGCTGACCTGGACCTGCTCGGTGACCTGCTCCTTGTCGAGGCGGATCCGCTCGACCGGGACGGCCTCCTTCTGCACGACCGGGCGCTCCTCGTTGAGGGTCACCTCGTGGACCTCCTCGGAGATCGCCGGCCCGTCCATGGCGTTGCCGACGTTGCCCTCGGTGATCGGCTCACGCTCGATCCGTACCTCTTCGCGCGTCACGGGCACGGTCTGGCTGACCTGCTCGGTGGTCACGAACTTGCGCAGCCGCGCGCGGCCGGCCTCGGCACGCTCGACGCCGACGTTGAGGCGCTCCTCGGAACGGGTCATCGCCGAGTCGGTGCTCGGGCCGCTGGTGTCGTGGCCCACGGTGCCGGTCTCGTAGTTCCCGGTGCCGCCCGAGAAGCCCGCGCCGCCCGTCTGGCCCGTTCCACCCTGGAAACCGCTGGTGCCGGACATGCTGTAGTACTGGTACAGCTGGTCCTCCTCCTGCGGGGTGATGTCAGCGTCCGGGTCGATGTTCGGCGCATTCTTGATCATGTCCTTGTCGAACGGGACGCGGATCGCGTTGCCCGTCGACTCGGCCCGGTCTACCGGCACGAAGCTGGTGCGGCTACCGAACATCCCGGTGTTCACCGTCATGAAGGTCGGGGCGCCGCTGTCCTTGTCCGCGTACAGCTGGTCGATGGTGCCGATCTTGCTACCATCGGCGCCGACGAGGTCGCGGCCACCCCAGCTGGTGTAGTCGTTCTGCACGGCGAGCTCCTATCTCTTCGCGGGTGATCTGTCTGAGATATCCCCTTCCACGATGCGTGGTTACCTACGAGTGAGAAACGACCTCCTTTGGGTAAGGTCCGCTGACGCGTGACGGCTGATCGCTGGTCCACGCTGCTGGAGTACGACGCCGAGCACGTCTGGCACCCGTACGCGGCCATGCCCGCTGCGGCAGCGCCGCTGCCCGTGGAGTCAGCGGCCGGGGTGCGACTGCGGCTGGCTGACGGCCGGGAGCTGATCGACGGCATGGCGTCGTGGTGGAGCGCCATCCACGGCTACCGGCGGCCGGAGCTGGACGCCGCCATCACGGCGCAGCTCGGCCGGGTGGCGCACGTGATGTTCGGTGGGCTGACCCACGAGCCGGCCATCGAGCTGGCCCGGCGGCTGGTGGAGTTCACCCCGGCGGGGCTGGAGCACGTGTTCTTCGCCGACTCGGGGTCGGTCTCGGTCGAGGTCGCGCTGAAGATGTGCCTGCAGTACTGGCGGTCGTCTGGGGACGAACGGCGCACGAAGGTGCTGTCACTGCGCGGCGGCTACCACGGCGACACGTTCGGCGCGATGTCACTGTGCGACCCCGACGGCGGCATGCACTCGCTGTGGCGGGGAGTGCTGGCCGAGCAGGTGTTCGCGCCGCGACCGCCGGCCGGTGCGGACGCACCGGTGGAGGAGCACTACGTCGCGACGGTGCGGTCAGTGGTGGAGCGGCACAGCGCCGAGCTCGCGGCCGTGTTCGCCGAGCCCGTCGTGCAGGGGGCGGGAGGCATGTACTTCTACGCCCCGGGCTACGTCCGGGCGCTCCGCCAGATCTGCGACGACTCCGGCCTGCTGTTGGTGCTCGACGAGATCGCGACCGGTTTCGGGCGGACGGGCCCCCTGTTCGCGGCGGAGTCCGCCGGCATCTCGCCGGACGTCATGTGCGTCGGCAAGGCGCTCACCGGGGGCTACCTGAGCTTCGCGGCCACCCTCTGCTCCCCGCGTGTGGCGAGCGGCATCTCCGCCGGATCGACCGGTGTTCTCATGCACGGACCCACCTACATGGCCAACCCGCTCGCCTGCTCCGTGGCGCTGGCGAGTACGGGCCTGCTGCTCGACGGCAGTTGGCAGCACAGCGTCCGGCGGATCGAGCACGGTCTGCGGGAGCACCTCGCGCCCGCCGCGGAGCTGCCGGGCGTGCGGGACGTGCGGGTGCTCGGAGCCATCGGCGTCCTCGAGCTCGACCGGCCCGTCGACGTGCCGGCGGCGACGGCGGTGGCCGTCGCGCACGGGGTCTATCTGCGGCCGTTCCGGAACCTCATCTACACGATGCCGCCGTACATCACCGAGCCCGACGACGTCCGCCGCATCGCGGTCGCCGCGGTTGCCGCAGCGGCCGACGCGCAACCATGAACGGGTCGTTGGTGGTTACCGGCACCGGCACCGGCGTCGGAAAGACCGTGGTTACCGGGGGCATCGCTGCCCTGGCCCGGGAGGCCGGCCGGCGGGTGGCCGTGGTGAAGCCGGTGCAGACCGGCGTGGCGGCTGGACAGGACGGCGACCTGGCCGACGTCACGCGCCTGTCCGGAGTGACCGACGTGCACGAGCTCGACCGCTTCCCCGACCCGCTGGCTCCGGAGGCGGCCGCCCGGCGGGCGGGACGCAGCGCGCCGCACGCCGCCGAGATCGCCAATCGCATTCGGGCGCTCAGCGGCCGGGAGCTCGTGATCGTGGAGGGGGCCGGCGGTCTGCTGGTCCGCCTGAACTCCGCGGGCGACACCCTTTGCGACGTCGCGGCGATGCTGGAGGCCCCGGTCGTCGTCGTCGTGCGAGCCGGTCTGGGCACGCTGAGCGCCACCGCGCTGACGTGCAACGAGCTGCGGCGGCGCGGGCTGCGCTGCCTCGGGGTCGTGATCGGGTCCTGGCCGGCCGAGCCGGACCTGGCGGCACGCGAGAACCTGTCCGACCTGCCGGTCTACGCTGGCGGACCCCTGCTCGGGTCGCTGCCCGAGGGGGCCGGACAGCTCGACCCGACGGCCTTCCTCGCGCTCGCCCGGGCGCACCTGTCACCCGTTCTCGGAGGACGCTGGACGTGACCACGACGCCCACCCCCATGCCGTCGGCCGCCGCTTCCGCGCCGTTGGCGGGATCGCCGGCTCCCCTGGCTCCGGCGCCGACGCCCGAAGCGCCGGACATCCTCGCCGTGGCTCGCAAGCAGGTGCTCGAGCGCGGCGAGGGGCTATCCGAGCAGCAGGTGCTGGAGGTGCTGCGACTGCCCGACGACCGGGTCGCTGACGCGCTGGATCTGGCGCACGAGGTGCGCAACCGGTGGTGCGGGCCCGATGTCGAGGTGGAGGGCATCGTCAGCATCAAGACCGGCGGCTGCCCCGAGGACTGCCACTTCTGCGCCCAGTCCGGACGGTTCGAGACCCCCGTCCGCTCCGTCCGGCTGGACATCCCGATGCTGGTGCAGGCCGCCCGGGAGACCGCGGCCACCGGCGCGACGGAGTTCTGCCTGGTGGCGGCCGTGCGGGGCCCGGACGAGAAGCTGATGACCCAGGTCGCGAAAGCGATCACCGCGATCCAGGCGGAGGTCGAGATCAACATCGCCTGCTCGCTGGGGATCCTCACCCGCGAACAGGGCGAGCGGCTCGCGGCGATGGGCGTCCATCGCTACAACCACAACCTGGAGACCGCCCGGTCGCACTTCCCCGCCGTGGTTACCACGCACACGTGGGAGGAGCGGTTCGAGACGCTCAACCTGGTGCGGGAGCTGGGCATGGAGGTGTGCTGCGGCGCCCTGCTCGGGATGGGCGAGACGCTGGAGCAACGGGCCGAGCTCGCCGGCCAGCTGGCCTCGGTCGAGCCGCACGAGGTGCCGCTGAACTTCCTGGACCCCCGTCCGGGCACTCCGCTGGCCGATCGCCCGCCCGTGGAGGCCGCGGACGCGCTGCGCGCCGTGGCTGCCTTCCGGCTGGCGATGCCCCGCACGGTGCTGCGCTTCGCCGGCGGCCGGGAACTGACCCTGGGTGATCTGGGCGCCCGCCAGGGCCTGCTCGGCGGGGTGAACGCGCTGATCGTCGGCAACTATCTGACGACACTCGGCCGCCCGGCCACCGCGGATCTCGAGCTGCTCGCGGACCTGCAGATGCCGATCAAGGCGCTCTCGGACACGCTGTAGTCGCGGTGCGCCCGCTCGAGAACCGCGCCGCGATGAGCCCGCCGGCCCCGCCCGCACCGCCGACCTCGCCACCCCCGCCGGCTTCGGCCCCGCCGGCCCGGCCGGCTCCAGCGAACAGTGAGGCGGCAGGGCAGCGGTGTGCCGGTTGCGGGCATCCGGCCGAATCTGGTGACCACAGGCGGTGCGCGGCGCGGGCTGCCACGGACCCGCCCCGCTTCTGCATCGACTGCGGCCGCCGGATGGTCGTGCAGGTGCTGCCATTCGGCTGGACCGCCCGCTGCTCCGAGCATGGCGAGCGCGCATCCGCTGCACCGGGACCGGCATGACCACCTGCCCGGTACGCCCCGGCCTCGCGCTGGACCCGTCGTCCCCGTCGTTTGCCGCCGACCCGTTCCCGGTGTACGCGGCGGTCACGGCGGCCGGCGGCGTGGCCCCGGCGACCCTGCCCAATGGGTCGACGGCCTGGCTGGTCACGGCGTACGAGCCAGCGCGAGAGGTGCTGCGCGAGGTCTCCCGGTTCTCCGCCAACCCGGCCCGGGCGGCACGGCCGAGCACACCTGGCGTCCTGGAACGGCACATGCTCAACACGGACGGGACCGAGCACCTACGGCTGCGAGCCGCTGTCGCCGCCCGGTTCACCGCCCCGGCCATCGCCGCTCTCCGACCGCGGGTGCAAGCGATCTCCGGGCAGCTCATCGAGGACGTGCGCCGCCAGCTGTCCACCGGCCCCGTCGAGCTGGTCTCGGCGTACGCCTTTGCGCTGCCCACGCTCGTGGTGTTCGACCTGCTCGGAGTTCCGCTGGACGACCGGTTCCGGCTCCGAACGCTCACCGCCACCGTGGCCACCCCCCGGGCGGCGCTGCCGCAGCAGGGCCTGCTGGACGGGGCGTGGCAGGACCTGGAGGCGTACTTCAGGGAGCTGGTGCGTGAGCGCCGGGGACGCCCTGCCGCGGTGGAGCCCGGCCGGCCGCCCGGGCTGGTGGACGACCTGCTGTCCGGCCCCCAGGCCGCGCTCAGTGACGACGAGCTGCTGGCGATGTGCTTCCTGCTGCTGTTCGCCGGCTACGAGACCACCATGAACCTGCTGGGCTCGATCGCCTGGCTGCTGCTCGGGGGACGGCTGCCGCTGACCGGTGCTGCGGCCCCCGACGCGGGCGAACGCGAGGTCGAGGAATGCCTGCGCTGGGCCAGTCCGATCGAGGGCGCCACCTGGCGGTACGCCGTCACCGACACCCAGCTCGGGACCATGCACATACCCGCCGGGGCCAGCGTGCTGGTGGTGCTGGCCGCGGCCAACCGCGACGAGCAGCGGTGGCCGGCGGCGGCCGTCGTGGATCCGTCCCGGCCGCTGCAGCCCCACCTGGCCTTCGGCTACGGCGCGCACCACTGCCTCGGCGCGCGGCTGGCGCGCCTCGAGGCCGAGATCGGCCTCGCCGACCTGCGAACGCTTCTCCAGGACGTGCGGCCCGCCGAGCCGCTGCAGGACCTGCCGTGGCGGACCGGGCTGCTCGTCCGTGGACCGGCCCGGCTGCTCGTGACCCGCTAGGCCAGGACCCGCCGCAGCACCTCGCAGGCCCGGTCCAGGGCGGCATCGTCCAGCGCCGCTGAACCGGTCAGCCGGAGCCGGCTGCTGCCGTCCGGTGTGGACGGCGGCCGGAAGCACCCCACCCGGATCCCGTGGCGAGCGCACTCCTCCGCTGCGGCGAGGGCCTCGGCCGGCCCCGCGAGCGTCCTGGATAGCACCGCGCCGGGAGCTGTCGCCACGCCGGCCGCCGCCGCCAGCGCTGCGGCCGCGCGTCGAACCCGCGCCACTCGCTCCGGCTCGTCCCGCAGCACCGACAGGGCCGCCAGCGCGGCACCGGCAATGGCCGGGGCCAGCCCGGTGTCGTAGATGAACGGCCGGGCCGTGTTGATCAAGTGGTTCCGCACCGCACTGCTGCCCAGCACCACACCACCCTGCGCGCCCAGCGCCTTGGACAGCGTTGCCGTGACGACGACGGACGTCCGTCCAGCCAGCCCGCACTCCGCGACAGCGCCGCGGCCCTGCCCGGCCACACCAAGCCCGTGCGCTTCGTCCACAACCAGCACCGCGTCCGCGGCGGCGCAGAGGTCAGCCAGTTCTGGCAGAGGCGCCAGGTCGCCGAGGACGCTGAACACCGACTCGGTGAGAACCAGCGCCCGCGGCTCGCTACGCCCGGCGAGCGCGTCGCGAACCGCGTCGACGTCGGCATGCGGGGTGACGACCACTCTGGACCGGGACAGCCGGCAGGCGTCGATCAGTGAGGCGTGGTTGTGGGCGTCCGACACGACCAGGCAGTCGGCTCCGGCCAGGGCCGTCACCACACCCAGGTTGGCCAGGTAGCCGGAGGAGAACACCAGCGCGGACGGCTGACCGCAGTGGTCGGCGAGCGCCTGCTCCAACTCCTCGTGCAGCGCCGTGTTGCCTGTCACCAGTCGCGAGCCCGTGGCGCCGGCCCCCCAGGCCCGCAGCGCCTCGCCCGCGCCGGCGACCACCGCCGGATGTCGTGACAGGCCCAGGTAGTCGTTGCCCGCCAGATCGACCGCGGCCGGGTCGGACGCCGACCCCGCGGCCCC
>JALYNC010000032.1 GCA_030773415.1 Actinomycetota bacterium | reverse complement strand
GGCAGCGCCGGCACTCCACACTGGGATACTTGACGCCCCAAGAATACGAGCTAGGGTACAGGGACATCAACCAAATCGCGGCCTAAATCTCGTCTACAAAAGCGGGAACAGTCCACTGCTCGTCGAGCTGTGCCAGGCCGCCCCCAGCGTCAGCAACGCCGGCCACTACCTCCGCATCGTCCTCGAGCACGCCTACCGCCGGCGGGCCCAGCAGGCCGCCACCCGGCTGCTGCAGGCCGCCGAGACCGGATCGCTGATTGCCCTGCACGACCTGGTCGAGCGCGAGCACGACGCGCTGACCGCGGCGCACCGCCGGACCACCGCACCCCGGCCGTAGCTGGCCCGGCGCACCCACCCACGCCCGACCGACACCCCTGGAGCACCGCCATCCCTGACACCCGTCCCGACCTGACCGGCGTCGCCGCCGTCGTCGTGGTCACCGCCTGCCCGCTGCTGGCCGCCCACCTCACCGCGCTGCACTCCAGCCTGCGGACAGCCTTGCTGACCCGCCTCGCCGGCATCGGCAGGCTGCGCGACCGCGACGGGCTGCTGCTGCTCACCCACCACGACCCCGCCGCGGGCGACGCGGCCGGCAACGGCCAGGTCACCACGACGATCTACCTCGGGACCGACCTCGACGACGCCGACGTGTGGGCCCGGGCCATCAAGCTGCGCCCGTGACGTCCTCGTGCTGCCCCACCAGGACGCGCAGCTGGTCGCCCTGCTCGCCCAGCACCTCGGGGCGACGGCATGACCACCGCCGTACGGCCCCGGCACATCAACCGAACCGGCCTGCGCCACCTCAGTGCAGCGGACGCCCGCCGCCAGGAGGCCGCGGCACCCTCGGGCTACCCGGAGCAAGCGCGGCCGCCGCGGCCGCGCGGCAGCGGGCACGCACAAGCCGGCCGCCGCGCATCGCACAAAGCACGGGCGCTGGGGACCGCCCGGCCCCGCTCCGGACGGCATGACCTGCTCCCGGTCGGTCCTCCCAGGGCAAGCCGTCTGCACTGACTGCGGATGCGTGTTCGAGCTGCCGCCTACGTCGACGGCGGCCGCCGGCTGCCGCTGCGCCGGGCCGGGCCGGGTAGACGCTGCCGCCGTCGTCCGCGCGTCTCAGAGCGCCGGCTGCAGGTGTCGCGCGTGCACCCACGCCTCGACCATGAGCGTCGCGGCGCCCTCGTCGACGGCGTAGACCACCAGGCCCTGCAAGCCGCCGGCCTCCCTGTCCTGCCGCCACTCAGCCACCAGCCCCGCCCAGCGACCTCGGCAGTCCGGCAGACCGGTGACCCAGCAGTGCCGGGTCAGAACCGGACGAGGCCGGTCCTGCAGCGCGGCTAGATCCGGGTCGGCGACGGCCTCGGCCGCCGGCGCTGCCGCTGCGCTGCGCTCAGCCAGCGTCGGGCCGCGGCCCCGCGACATGCCTCCTGCCATCGACCCATGATTGCACCGGCGCCCGAACAGCGGTTCGAGTCGTCAGGTCCGGCTTACGCGGTCCGCCGGCTCCCGCGTCAGGTGCCGCATCCCAGGTCCCTTTGGTCCAGGTCATATAGATCCGGCGGCCGCGGTAGGCGGACGCGAGGCCCGGCCACCACTCGCCGGCGACCAGGACCTCCACGGCGACCGCCAGGTCCAACTCCACCAGCGCAGGCAACCCGATGACCTCGGCGCCCCGTCACGCCTCAGCCCAGACGTTGCGGTCTGTCACCAGCCCAGGATCGCAGCGGGTCCGACGTCGCGCCCGGGGACGGGCGGTGACGGCCTGGCGGCCGGCGGCTTCGCCGTTCTGGTCGGGTGGGGTGGGGCGGCGGGTCGCCCCAGCCTGACGGGGCGGGGACCCCGACCGGTCAAGGCCGCTGCGCGGGCGGCCCCAACTCCGGGGCCGAGCCTTGACAGCCCACCCTCGCCCCAGAAACGCTGGACGAGCACCTCCGGCTGAAGGTCAGCGCCACGAGCGGACCTGGACTTGGCCCAAGTCGCTGAGTCACCCCGGGATTCCGAACCCGCCGCACCCCGCGGCGGCCACGACAGGAGCCCCGATGTACGCGGAGCACGCACGACAGCAGCTCGACGAGCAGCACACGGCGCTCGAGGAGCGCTGACCCGCCTCTACTGACAGCTGGCCGAGCTCGTCCAGCAGGCCGAGGACGCACGAGGTCAGGTCCGCATCGCGCTCACTCAGCTCGACGACCTCCGAGCAGCCGAGCGCGTGCACGCCCTGGCGATCGAGCAGGGCGCCCGGCGCTCGTAGCCGGCAGGGGCGCCGGTCCGGGACCGACCGGCGCCCCGCATCGGTTGGGTCGACGGACAGCGAGGTACCACCGTGTCGCCATCAGCGTGCGCCACGGCGGCGAGGGCGACCCGGCACCCGGGGTTGAGGACCCAGCCCTGGCGTTGCCCCCGGCAGGCGTCAGCGGCCGAGGATCAGCACGAATGGCCGCGGCGGCACGTACTTGTAGACCGGGCGCCGCTCGTGGCCGCGCGTTGGGTCGAAGCCGGGTAGCGGCACCGCCCGCAGCACCTGGCGACCCAGGGCCCCGGCGTAGTAGCCGCGGCCGCGGGCGAACAGCCAGTGCCCGAACGCCCACAGCCCCGCGCCGACCGCGATGGCCCGCAGGCTCGCCGCCTGACCGGCGATGCCGAGCGGCAGCGCCGCCACGGTGTGCAGCGCCCCGACCAGGCGCAGCGGGAGCGGCAGCAGCAGGACCGCCAGCGCGGCCAGGGCGGGCAGCAGCTTGTAGAGCAGCAGCGACAGCAGCGCCAGCGCCAGGCCGGCGGACACCACCGACACCGCGACAGACGGGGCAGCGGACATGAGGACCTCCTGGCCGGCCAGTACCGCACGGCGGTCCGACACTCCGGCGACGACACGTCTCAACCGCCCTATCGGCGCCATCCGGCCTAACGGCCCAACGTCCCCATAAGGGCGGCCGGTCCCTGCGGGGCCCGTCTTGGACGGCCTTGGCCGCTGTCTGGCTGCAGGCTGCCCCCCGGATTGTGCGGGGCCGCCCCTCCCCGAGCAAGGCGCTCAAGATCCTTCCCAAGCGCTCCGCGGGAAGCATCTTGGGCTTGCCTCCTTGCTCGCGGAGCCTCTGCGACCCCTCCGGGCGGCCTTACGGCGGCGGGGTGAACCCACCGCCCTCCGGCCGGGGGTCACCGGCCCGCTGTTCTACTGGAGGTTGTGATCTGGACTACCAGACCACGATGGGGATCGGCCAAGGCCGCTACCAGGACGTCCTGGACCTGCTGGCCGACGCCGGCTTCGGTGCGACGTTCACCCAGACCGGCGGCATGAACGCCGCGCTGGAGGTCCTGCTCGACAGTGGCCACATCCTGCTCATCACCGACGCCGAGGACTCGTTGTCCTGGGACCGCGACGAACACCGGGGTTGGGGGGTGGGGCTGTACCCACCGGACCAGGCCAACACCGACGGCGAGCGCCTCGCCTTCGAGAGCACCGAGCAGAGCGAGGCCGAAGCCCTGTTGCCTCTCGTGCACGAGGTACTGAGCATGTTCGCGGCGCAGCAGAGACGTCGCCCGGCACCGAGCGGCGGGGGAACCACATGAGTGCCCCTCGACCTGGTAGAAAACGTGCGTGGCGTACGCGGTCAAGTACCGGCGCAGCGCCGCGTTGGCTCTGGAGCCGGATCCGCGCGCACCGGACTGGGAAGGTTGGCCGCGGTGGGCTGCCCGCCAGACCCGTCCGCTCGCCGTGGACCTGTTCGCCGGTGGCGGGGGGCTGAGCCTCGGGCTCGAGGACGCGGGTTTTCGCGTGGCACTGGCAGCAGACCATGACGAGTGGGCGGTGCAGACCCACGCTGCCAACTTCCAGGGCCTGTCCACGAAGCTGGACCTGTCCGACCCGCTCGTGGAGCAGCGGCTGGTCGAGCTGCTCCGGCAGGCGGACGTAGCCCTGATCGCAGGGGGCCCGCCCTGCCAGCCGTTCAGCCGGGCCGGTCGCAGCGCGATCCGGTTCCTTGTAGAGCAGGGCCGGCGTGCCGCGCACGACGAACGGCGCGAGCTGTGGCGGGTGTGGCTGCGGATCGTGCTGGCTGTTCGACCGCGCGCCGTCCTGCTCGAGAACGTGCCCGACATGGCCCTCGGGGACGACCTCGCGGTCGTCCGGGTGATTGTCGACGCACTCCAGGACGCGGGCTACGAGACCCACCTCGACATCGTGGAGGCGCCCGAGTACGGGGTGCCCCAGCACCGGCAGCGCCTGATCCTCGTCGCCCTACGCGACCAGCACCGGCCGTTCGAGTGGCCAGTGCCCGCGGAACGGGTCACCATCTGGGACGCGATCGGCGACCTGCCCGCCCTCGGGGAAGGCACCGGACAGGACGTACTGCCCTACCGCAAGCGCAAACGCACCCGCTTTCAGGACCGGGCCAGGGCGGGGCTTCGCGACCAGGACAGGTCACTTGTCTATGACCACGTGACGAGGGCGGTGCGCGACGACGACCGCGAGGCGTTCCGGCTGATGAAGTCGCACACCCGCTACGGCGACCTGCCCGAAGAGCTGCGGCGCTACCGGGCGGACACCTTCAATGACAAGTACAAGCGGCACGGCAAGACCGAGCTGGCGCGGTCGATCACGGCCCACATCGCCAAGGACGGCTACTGGTACATCCACCCAGTGGAGGAGCGGACCCTCAGCGTCCGCGAGGCGGCCAGACTGCAGACGTTCCCCGACTGGTACCGCTTCGCCGGGAACCGCACCCACGCCTATCGACAGATCGGCAACGCGGTGCCGCCGCTGCTGGCCGAGCACATCGGCCGGTCGATCCTCGCCGCACTGAGCGCTGCGGAACCCGCTCCACGGGCCGTCCGACCGCCCGGCGGCAAGCCGGTGCCACGGCACTTCCCGGTCGGGTTGCTGCGCGAGGCGCGGACCAGGCTCGACGCCTGGGCGGCCCGCGACGCCCTCGGGGCCCCTTGGCGCCACGTCACCGATGCATGGCCGGCGCTGGTGTCGACCGTCTTGGGCAGCGTGCGGGCTGACGACGGCACCGTCGGGATGCTCCTGTGGCAGTTGCCGACCCCCGACCACCTGACCGCCGAGACGGTCCAGGACCCGGGA
>JALYNC010000031.1 GCA_030773415.1 Actinomycetota bacterium | reverse complement strand
GCACTTCGGTCGGCAGGGTTCGCGGCACGCGACGTCAAACTCACCTCCAGTGGCAGCGCGGAGGAGCGGGTGGCATTGCAAGAGCCAGGAGTCGTCCACTGGACCGACTGGGCGGCCGATGTTGGCGTCCGTGAATGTGGCGCCGCATGTAGCGACGCCTGGGCAGCCAGGCGTGCAGCGCTGTCGCATCGGCTGCAGGGAGCGGTTGCCGGGGCGTTGGTGTCCGCGAACCGGCGGGCAGCCTGACATAATATCCGTTATCGGCGCACGCGACGTGCGTCGGACGCCCCCCAACGACCAGCACGCGCAGCGGGCCCATTCCGCCGTGCGTGCTGCGGTGCGGAAGCAGTCGACCCGCGGGTTTGGAGTTCGCTCGCCCGGACAGTTCCGGGAAATGACCGACGGAACGGTGGATCGCGTCGCCGACGTCTTGGGTCCTCGGACCCCGCACGCCCGCGGCACGTGGCTCCACACGCGCATAAGGGCCGCCGCCCCGCATGCACCGCTGGTCGCGCCGTGACCGCGCCGGCCGGTGGGGCCGGTGGGATGCGGGCGGTCGTCGAGGAGGAGGCCGCTGGCGTCGGCGTCGGATTGTGGTCGGCGGCGGTGGGGTCCATCGCGCTCGCCGTCGCCGGCATCGTGGGGCTCGCCCTCAAGCAGCCGTGGCTGTTCCCCAGCCTCGGGCTGACGCTCATGGTCATCGTCGAGACCCCGCGGCAGCCAGCGGCGAACCCCCGAAGTGTTCTCGTCGGCCACCTGGTGGGCATCAGCGCGGGCTATGTCGCGCTCATCGTCACGGGGCTGACCGACGCACCCCCCGTCATTCAGGAGGGGCTGACGACCCCGCGCCTCGTCGCGGGGGTCATGTCCGTCGCACTCACCGCGTTCTTCCTGCAGGCGATCAGGTGCCCGCACCCGCCCGCCGGCGCGACCACACTGATCGTTAGCCTCGGGCTGATCGCGAGGCCGCCGCAACTGCTGACGATGGCGCTCTCCGTGCTACTGATCACGGTCATCGCGGTCGCACTGAACCTCCTCACCGGAGTGCGTCAGGCGGGGATGCGGGAGCCCCGGCCGAAGTAACGACGTCCAACGTGCGGACGGGTGCATCTCAGATCCTGCTGATGCGCCGGATGGAGCAACCGCCGATAGGCCGGTTCGTCAGGCGACGCGGCCACTCGGTCCCGCCATGTCACTCATTGGGGTGGTCCATGGCGCCTCCACTCCAGACGCCAGCCCCCCGGGATCGACATAAAGGACGTGCCCCGCTGCATGGAGGCGGCGGCGTCCTGAGAGGAACCCCTATGCCCGCTTCCCGCAGTCTCCAGACCATTCTCACGTTGACGGTCGGCGCAACCGTTTTGTTCTCCGGCACCGGCCTGGCGCAGGCCGCGCCGTCCGGTTCCGCATCGCATCCGGTGAGCGTCGCCAAGGCGTCCGCCAAGGTCGACAAGGGCAAGGTCGACAAGGCCAAGGCCGGCAAGGCCAAGGCCGACAAAGCCAAGGCCGACAAAGCCAAGGCCGCAGCCGAGGCCAAGGCGCTCGTCAAGGACAAGGCTGCTGCGCTGAAGGCGGCTGCTCAGGTGGAGAAGGACCTCGGCCGCGTGACCGCCGCCCTGAGCAAGGCCACCAACCTGACCGAGGCTCACCGCAGCACGCTCGTCGCGGCTCAGGCAGCGGTCCAGGCCGACATCAGCACCGCGCGCCAGCGCATCGAGGCGGCGACGACGCGGGCTGCTGTTTCCGCGCAGTCCGCCGCCCTCCGGACGCTGCGCAACCACGTCCACGGCGTTGGCCGGGCGGTGCAGGTCGTGGACAAGGCGGACGCCGCTGTGGTGGAGGCCGCGCAGGCCCATGCCGAGCTGCTGGCCGCCGTCGAGCAGGCACAGGCGCAGGGCAAGGATCTGACCGCCCTGACCGAGGAGATCGACGCGGCCGCGCCGGCTCTGGCTGACGCCACGGCCGCGCTGAACGCCGCGGCGGACCTGCTGGCCAACAACGCCCGTACCGCCACCGGCCACACGGTCTCTAAGGTCTCCCAGTCGCGGGACGCCCTGGAGCTGGTCGAGACCGGGATCGACGAGCTGACGGCTCAGGTACTCGCCCTGCTGGACCCGCAGATGCCCGAAGAGAAAGTCGGCGAGGTCTGAAGTCTCGGTGATCAACCGCTAGACAGCTAGCCGAGCGGGGCGCGTGGTGGCGTCCCGGTGTAGCAGGCAGTAGGGCCTGGACGGGAGTTCCGTCCGGGCCCTACTGGCTTGTCGGGGGGCGACCCCTGCACAGGTGGGTAGGTCCCCCGATGTGCCTGTCGAAACCCACGTCGAGCCCTTCATCCACCTTGTCGACGTCACGAGTGACACCGTCCTGATCGCCTGGGGCGCGTTCTGGTTCCAGCGACGAACCCCGCTGGAACAGTGGCGGCTGGTGGAGACCGAGCGGATGGAAGAGGTCGCCGGCCGCACCTCTCTCATCGGGCATGAGGCCGAGCCGTACGGCGACGCCCTGGTGGAGGTGCTGGACGACGACGGTGCGGTGGTGGCCGCTGCCGGCACCGCCGAACGCAGCTGGGTGCAGGTCGAGGGGCTGCGGCCGGACACGCCGTACCGTTACCGGGTATTGCTCGACGGCGAGGAGTGGGCCGCCGGAGAGCGGTGGGACTGGGCCCCCGCCCCGCGCGGCGGCTACGACCTGGCGCCGGCCGGCCGCAGCTACGACCTGCGGTTCCGCACGTGGCCTCCTCCGGACGCCGCCGCGCCGCTGAGCTTCGCCGTCCTCGGCGACTACGGCGTCGGGACGGCGTCCGACTCCGAGTCGAGCCGCCGTCAGCGGCGCGTGGCGGCGGCGATCGAAGCAATGGTGGTCGATCACGACGCTCGCCTGATTGTCACGACAGGGGACAACGTCTACGACGGCGAGCGGGGTGGAACGGGCAGCGGAACCGGAGCGGCCGACCACGACTGGTGGTCGAGCTTCTACTCCCCCTACCGCTACGTAATCAGCCGCGTGCCGGTCTACCCCTCGGTCGGCAATCACGACGCGTCCGGCTCGGACACCAGCGACGACCGGGGGCAGATGTATGACAACTTCCACACCGGCGTGCGCTTCACCGGCGGCGACCAGCCCTCCTCGGTCGGCCCGGGGCTGAACTACCGGGTCGGCTGGGGCGCCGACATCGAACTGGTCGCTGTCGACAGCTCGACGGCACCCGCCACCCTGGGGGTCAACAGGTTCTTCGAAGATCCGGAGCATCTGCGCTGGCTGCACGGCATGTTCGGCCGGCCGGGCCCGCGGTGGCGCATCCCGTTCAGCCACCACCCCGCCTACTGTGCCGGGCCGCACCACGGCAACGACGACGAGATCCTGGCGACCCTCGTACCGCTGTATCGCGACAGTGGGGTGCGCTTGGTGCTCGCCGGCCACGAGCACAACTTCCAGATCTCCGAGGCGGACGGAGTTCTGCACGTGCTCACCGGGGCCGGCGGCAACCTGCGGGAGGAGCTCCCGGAGAACCTCGAGCCGGCGCGCACCGTGGCCTGGGCCGTGCAGGGCCACGCGCTGCTGATCCGGATCGCGGGTGACGAGCTGCGGTTGATCCCGGTGTCCGGCGTACTGCCGGACGGCTCCCTGGAGCTGATGCTGGGCTGCGGGCCGTCGGACTCCGTTGTGGTGCCGCCCATCACCGTCCGGCTCGATGGTCCGGCCCGGGACGGGACCGGGCGGGTTCTTCGGGGCGCCCAGTGACCCGGCACAGCACTTCGCCGTGCAGCACGGCGAACCAACCATCGTCCGCGGCGGACCACCGCAGCCAGGCGGCGCGCATCCGCCGCAGGTCGTCCTGGGTGGCCAGTCCTGACGCGAGCGCCCGGCCGGCGAACGTCGAGTCCACCACGCGATCGGCCCACATGCCGCCCCACCACGCGCGGTCGTCCGGCGAGGCGTAGCACCAGACGCTCGCGCTGGCGCGCACGTCTACGAAGGCGGCACTGCTGGCGAAGCCGGCGCCGCTTGCGCTGCGAGCCCAGCTCAGCAGTCGCCGCCCGGCGTCCGGCTCGGCCCCGTCGCGGTACGCCAGGTTGCGGTACAGCGCCAGCCAGGCGTCCAGATCCGGATCCGCCGGAAACCACGTCCATGGCCCGTAGTCGGCGTCCCGGGCCGCCACCAGCCCGCCCGGCCGGGTGACCCGGCGCATCTCGGCGAGCACGGCTACCGGGTCCGCCACGTGCTGGAGCACCTGGTGGGCGTGCACCACATCGAAGGAACCGTCCGGGTACTGCAACCGGCCGGCATCACCCAGCGCGAAGGTGACGTTGCTCGTCGACCGGGAGGCCGCCGCACCGGCTGCCGCCTCCAGTGCCGCGGCAGCGGAGTCGACGCCGACCACCGTTCCGGCCGGGCCTACCAGTGCGGCCAGGTCCAGGGTGATCGACCCGGGTCCGCATCCGACGTCGAGGACCGCCAAGCCCGGCCGCAGGTGCGGCAGCAGATAGGCGCAGGAGTTCTGTGCCGTCCGCCACCGATGAGATCGCAGGACGCTGTGGTCGTGGCCGGGGCCATAGGAGATCATGCGCCCAGGGTGACCGGCTGGCGCCCGATAAGCCAACAACTGCGGCGCATGCGCCCTATAAGGTAACGGCATGTCACGAGCAGATTGGCTGCGCACCTTCGTCGCGGTCTACCGCTCCGGCTCCGTCACCTCCGGGGCCTACAGCCGCGGGCTGTCCCAGCCCGCCGCCAGCCAGCAACTGGCGTCCCTGTCCCGGGCCGTGGGGGCGCCGCTGTTCGTGCGCACTCCCCGGGGCGTGGAACCCACCGCCGCGGCGCAGTCGCTCTACGCCCGCACCGCGCAGGCCCTTGACCGGCTCGAGGAGGTGCTCACCGGACTGGAGGGAGCGCCGGTTCCCACGCCGTCGACGCCGCTGCGAATCGGGGCGACGGCCGAGCTGTTCCAGTCCGAGATCCTCCCCCGCCTCGTCGTCGTGCCTGAGCCGTTGCACGCGAGCTTCGGCGAGGACGCCGTGCTGCACGAGTCGCTGCTGCGGGGCGATCTCGACCTTGTCGTCACCGCCACTCCCCCGCCTCGCCGGGCCGGCCGGGCGACGCTCGTGGGCTGGCGCCGCGACTACGCCCTGGTCACGCCAGCCGCCGAGGCGTCCGAGGAGCCGCTGCGCACGGCGGCCGAGCTCGGAGCGTGGCTGGAGGGGCGGCCGTGGGTCAGCTACAGCACTGAGATTCCGGCCACCCGCCGCTTCTGGCTCAGTGCTCTGGGACGCAGCTTCGACGGGGACGTCCGTCTCGTGGCCCCGGACCTGCGGGCCGTCGCCGCCGCCGTCGAGCTCGGCCGGGGAAGCAGCCTGCTCCCCCGCTCGGCGTGCGCGGCCGGGCTGGCGGAGGGCCGCATGGTCGAGGTGTTCGACGTCGGTCCGTACCTGACGCCCGAGCCGTACGTGGTGTGCACCCGCCGGGCCGACGCCGAGCGGCGACGGGTCAGTGCGTGTGTGCGCGCGCTGCAGGCGAACCGGCCGCTCGAACCCGATCGGCCCCGTGACCTGCTTTCGGATGACGGTCCCGCGACGACGGTCCCGGATGACCTTTCCGGCTGACGTCCCGGCCTTGCCTCAGCGGCTGGTGACCGCGCCGTCGCCGCGGGCTCCGAAGGTCGAGAGGTTGCGGACGGCGAACACGTCCACCACCGGCCGGCCGGCCGCGATAGCCCGTCGCTCGAAGCGCGTCACCGGACGCCACGGTGGCCGTTCGATCGTTCTGGTGGGCGGGTCGAACAGCGGCTCCGCGCTCAGCACCGAGAAGGCCTGATCGGCGTACGGGCCCCAGTCGGTCGCCAGATGCAAGCGGCCGCCGGCGCGGAGCCCGGACCCGGCCAACCGGACGAACGGTGGCGCCATCAGCCGCCGCTTGGCGTGCCGGGACTTCGGCCACGGATCGGGAAAGAAGATGCGGATCTCCGCCAGCTGCCCGGGTAGGAGCATGGTCTGCAGCAGCGGCACCGCGTCGCCGGTGAGCAGCCGGACGTTGGTCAGCTTCCGCCGGCCCAGCTCGCCCAGCAGCGCGCCGACGCCCGGGGTGTGGACGTCGACGGCGAGGACGTCCCGGTCCGGCTCCGCGGCGGCCAGCGCAGCGGTCGCCTCTCCCATGCCGAAGCCGATCTCCAGCACCAGGGGCGCATCGCGGCCGAAGATCGCCCGCTGGTCGAGCGGCGCCGTGCCGTACTCCAGCCCCAGCTGGGGCCATAACTCATCGAGAGCCCGCTGACCGGCGCGGGTCACCCTGCCGCGCCGCGTCTTGTAGGTACGGATGCGCTGCTCGGGGCCGTCCGCGACGGCGGCCTCGCATTCCTGTCGGTCGGCCGACATCTCGCGGTGCTCGCTATGAGTGAACACCCGGTCTCCGTGGGTAAAGGTAGTTGTGGTTGTCAGGAAGCTCAAGAACGGCCTGCAACGTGCCGACGGGGAGTTCGCTCAGCGCGCTACGGGGAATTCCTGCCCTGGCAACCTCGTTGTCGCGTACGACATCTACCGCCCGGGAGGCAGCTACATGGGCGAGCGCGTTCTTCGAGGCAGCCGCCTCGGTGCCGTCAGCTACGAGAGTGACCGTAACACCGACCTGGCTCCTCGTCAGGAGACCACCTACGACTGTCCGGAGGGGCACCGCTTCAGCATGCCCTTCGCCGTCGAGGCGGAGATTCCGGCGATCTGGGAGTGCAAGGTCTGTGGTGCGCCGGCCCTGCGGGTCGACGGCGAACTGCCCGAGCCGAAGAAGGTAAAGCCGGCGCGGACGCACTGGGACATGCTCATGGAGCGGCGCACCTTTGAAGACCTCGAGGAAGTGCTCAACGAGCGTCTGACGCTGCTGCGCGGTTCCAACGGAACCAAGAAGTCGGCCTGACAGAATCACCGGTTGCGACCGGACAGTTCTGACCGAACCTGATCGAGCGAACGCCCCCGCCACTACGGCGGGGGCGTTCCGCGTTGGGCGCCCACGTTAGACATGCGGGGTTGCGACGATGTCAGGGGTCCGTCGTCAGGGTCCGCCGTCAGGGTTCGTCGTGCGGCCGGGCAACCTCGACGTCGACGACGCGCCCCTGCCTTCGGCCGCTGGCAGGTGGCCGGCTCACTGAACGAACGGCTTGCCGCATCGCCGTCCGCAGCAGCAGCCGCCGGGCGAAAGGTCGCGTGAACGGCAAGATGAGCAGGAAGCCGGCGACGTCGGTGACGAAGCCGGGCGTGAGCAGCAGCGTTCCACCGATCAACACCAGAGCGCCGTCGGCGAGCTCGTCGCCCGGCAGCCGGGTGGAGCCGAGCCGGGAACGCAGCGCCCGCCACGTCCGCATCCCCTCGCGCTTGACCAGCCAGGCGCCCAGCAGCGAATCAGCGAGCAGCAGCAGCACGGTAGGTGCCGGACCGATCTGCTGGCCGATCTGCACGATCAGGTAGATCTCGACGAGCGGCACGACCAGGAACGCCGCGAACAGCAGCCGGATCACGGCCGCACCCCCTCGACGGCGTGCGGAAGAGCCCGCTGCCGCCGGGTGCGGCCCCGGCGCCGGCGCAGTCCCCACCACGTCACCCGCCACAGCGCCTCCGCCACGATCGCGCGGCTCATCTTGCTGTTGCCGTTGGTGCGCTCCACGAACGTGATCGGCACCTCGACGACGTTGTAGCCGGCCTGCCACGCGCGCCATGCCAGATCGACCTGGAAGCAGTATCCCTGCGAGGCGACGCTGGCCAGGTCCAGCGCGCCCAGCGCCGGGAGCCGGTACGCGCGGTAGCCGCCGGTCACGTCCCGCAGCGGGACGCCGAGCGCCCTGCGGGCGTATGCGTTGCCGCCGCGCGACAGCAGCAGCCGCCGCCGCGGCCAGTTGCGCACCTCTCCACCGGGCACCCACCGCGAACCGAGCACGACATCCGCGCCGGCAAGGGGGTCCAGCAGGCGGTGCAGCTGCTCCGGGGCGTGCGAGCCGTCGGCGTCCATCTCGACGACCACGTCGTACGAGCGCTGCGCGGCCCACTCGAACCCGGCGATGTACGCGGCGCCCAGACCGTCCTTGCGGGGACGGTGCAGGACGTGCACCGCCGGATCGGCGGCGGCCAGCGAGTCCGCGAACGCGCCCGTGCCGTCCGGGCTGGCATCGTCGACGACGAGCAGGTCCACCGCGGGTGCGGCCTGCCGCGTGCGGGCGACGATCGACCCGAGGCTGTCCCGTTCGTTGTAGGTGGGCACGATCACCAGCACCCGGCGGCTCTCGCTCACCGGCGGATCGGGGCGATGCTGCGAGCGGCGGGCCCAGCGGTCGCACGCTGGGCAACTCCGGCCGGTCGGCTCCGGCGGCGGAGTGCCGCCGCGAGGGCCAGGAGTGCCGTCGCGGTGAGCAGCCACTCGGGTGCCGGTCCCAGCCGGTCGGCGAGCGTGAGGGAGTCCCGTAGAGCAACCCGCTCCACCAGCGTCTCGGCGGTGAAGATGTCGCTCTGCCGGACGACCCCCCCATCCGGCGTGATGACGGCGCTGACGCCGCTGGTGGCCGCCACCAGCACCGTGCGGCCGTGCTCAATGGCTCGCAGCCGTCCCATCGCCAGTTGCTGGTACGTCTGCGCGCTGTCGCCGTAACTGGCGTTGTTCGTCTGCACCACGATCACCCGGCCCCCGCCGGTGACCGCGTCCCGCACCGCCGCGTCGAAGGCGACCTCAAAACACATCACATCGCCGATGGTCACCGGCCCAAGCTGGAGCACGCCGGGCTTCGTACCGGCCCGGAAGTCACGCGGGATCATCTCGAACCGCTCGATGAACCGGGTGAGCAGGTCGCGCATCGGCAGGTATTCACCGAACGGCACGAGGTGTCGCTTGATGTATCGCTCGCCCGGGCCCGAGGCCGGATCCCACACGATGCCGCTGTTCTCGACGAGGCGTGGCCCCGCCCCCACAACCGCGCCGACCAGCACGGGGGTGCCCACCGCCCGCACTGCTTGGTCGATGACGCGGCGTGCCTCCGGCTCTGCGTACGGGTCGAGGTCGGAGGCGTTCTCCGGCCAGATGACCACGTCGGGCCGCGGTTGACGTCCAGCCGTGATGTCATCGGCCAGCCTGGTGGTGGCGTCGGCATGGTTGTCAAGCACGGCCCGTCGCTGCGCGAAAGCGTCCAGACCCAGTCGGGGAACGTTGCCCTGCACGAGGGCGACCGTGGCGCTCGCTGGCCCGCCCGCCGACTCTCCCCCGGTCGGGACGGGGATCAGCGCGCCCACGCCGACCATGGCGGCGGTTACTGCAACCGCCAGCGCCGCGCGTGTTCGTCGTCCGGCGCGCACCCCTTCGAGCAGGGCCCACAGCATCAGTCCCGCCACCAGCGCCACCGCGAAGGTAATCAGCGCGAGTCCGCCGACGGCGGCGTAGTTCTGCAGCGGCGTGCCGACCTGGCTGAATGCGAGCCGGCCCCACGGCAGCCCGCCCCACGGGACGCGGCCTCTCGCCAGCTCGATCGCCACCCACCAGCAGGCCGTCCAGAGTGGCCAGGCCGGCAGGCGGGTCAGCAGCGACAGCGCGGCGCCGGTGGCGGCGAAGAAGAGCGCCTGCAACGCGGCCACCGCGACGAGCGCATCCGGACCGAGGAACTGCAGCCAATCCATGAGGGACAGGAAGAAAGCCATGCCAGCCGCGAACCCGAGCCCGGCGGCGGCAACCGGCCGGCGGCCGTGGCAGACCCAGGTGAGGCCCGCTACGGCAGGCACCGCCAGGACGGGCCACGCCACGGGCGGGAAGGCCGCGCTCAGCAGCAGCCCGGACAGCACCGCCACCGCGGCGGCGAGTGCGAAGCTGAGCAGCCGTCGGCCGCGCGAACGGCGCGGGTCAGCGGGGGCGGCATCGGAGATGACGGGCGGAACGGCCACCGGCGGCGCTGCGGGCAGCAGTGTCATCGGCTCGGTTGACGGGAGGACGGCACGCCTGTCGACCTCCTACCAAGACGTGGGGGCGCCCTTCGTCCACCAGCGGGGGGGCGGGCCCCGACAAGCAGATTACCGCTCCGCAGCACTCCACGCCTGCCGGGCGCACCGACGCCGGGCAGCAGGAACCTCCACGCCGGGTCAGATCCGGACGAACTTCGGACCGATCGGGCGCCCGATGGCTTCGAGCGGCCCGTCTCGTTGTCTACTGGGCGTCCGGATCCTCCCGTGCCGCACCCCCGTCCGGGACGGGATCACGCTGACTGGACCTGGCATCCTCAGGACGGCCTACGTCAGCGACTCGTCCGTGTGGGGCCAGTCAGCCCGAGGTTGATCCGTCCCTGTGCGGGGCGTCTGTGGATGTACAAGAAGCAAATTACCGGCGAGCTCACGCCACGTGTCAAAGCGCTGCTGACCTGGGGTTTTCGCGTATTGTCGCAGCTCAAGGCTTGATCACCTGCCGAAAAAAACGCTGAGTGACCGGCGAGTCGCACTTCGCAGTTAGGAGAAGCTGCCCGTTCAGCAACCGCGCCAGGCGCGCGCCGCGCCTGTCGTGAACGTTGTACGGCCCGCGTGCACCGTCGCCAGCAGCGCCGGTGCTCCGCCGTGCAACCCGAGCACCGCCGGCACCGCCGAGCGCGGGTCGGTGGACCAGTTCGCGCCCCGTACGGGCGCCTGTGGGCCGCCACCACGGGCTGAAGGGCTATCCTCCGGCGGGATGTCCCAGATGGCGAGATGGGCCGGCGCACCGACGGCGAGAACTCCGGCGTCGGGGTGGCCGGCGGCCCGCCACCCAGCGCGGGTGGCAGCGGTGATCGCAGCCCGCGGGCTCATTCCAGGGGCGCCAGCCCCAGCAGGGACAGCACCGGTGACCGTGCGCAGGGCCGCCCACATGTCCAGGGGGCCGTCCGGACTGCCGGTTCCGAGCATCACCGGCACTCCGGCGGTGACCAGAGCTCGAACGGCCTCCGCGTAGCCGGGCGAGCCCTCCGTCCCGCCGCCACCGGACGTGTCCGCCGGTGCCGCGGCGATCCCGGCCGGACGCAGGCACACGGGCACCCCCAGTGCGGCCAGCGACGCCACCTCGTTCTGACTGATCAGCGTAATCCCGTCGATCAGTACACCGGTTCTGAGCCGGTCAAGCCCCACCACGGCCGCTGCCGCGCCAATGCCGCGGACCGCAACCTCGACCGCGCGCGCGCTGTGCGCGCGGATGCGCGCTCGCGTGCCGGCGCGGCTGGCCGCCACGAGCAGATCAGCGACGTCGCCCTCATCGCACAACAGCTCCCCCGCCGGGCCTCCGTCTCCGAATGCGCCTACCCGCCTGACTGCGCCGGATTCAGTGCCCGGCGCAGTGCCCGGCGCAAGCGGTCCGTCCACCGACAGCGTCTGGGCGTAGCGGAACACCGTCACCGGCTCCGCGTCGTGCGATCCCGGGAGCGGGGTGCCCGACTCGGTCGATGGCGTTGGGGTCATCTCCGACCGGTGCGGCTCGTCCAGCTCGTCCCGCTCGTCCGGCTCGTCCAGCTCGTCCAGGGCATGGACGGCGACGACACCTGCCGCGGCGGCGGCCGCCATCGCGGCTCGCGCGGCGGCACGGCACCGAGCCGGCCCGCGCGCTTCCCGCACTGCCCGCTCCACCGCCCGGAACGACGGCCCGGACACGAAGCCGTCCGCACCCCAGCCCGGCAGCTGGCGGGCCTCCGGTACCGCCGCCAGCAGCGCCGAAGACGCAACTGCCCTGTCACCGCCGGCAGACACCAGGAGCACGACCCCGCCGTAGGAGGCGCGGTCGAGCTCGCCGGCGGACGGCCGGCGTCCCTCCGGCCACGCGTCCGCCAGCCAACCCCGGCCCACCACCGCACCACCACGGGCCGCCCGCCCTGCCTGCGCGACCCGATCCAGCACGGCTGTCAGCGAGGGGACGCCGGTCAGGTCCAGCTCGTCCCCGGCGAGCCCGGTGCCCAGCAGGTGCAGCGAGCCGTCCACGAAGGCGGGGGCGATCCAGGCACCGGCGACGTCAACGGTGCGGTCGGCGTCCGGAGCGTTCTCGGACTGGCCGACCCAGGCGATCCGGCCCGCGTCGACGAGAACGGCGGTCGGTGGTGGGTTGCCGGGCGCGTAGATCCGGCCTCCGCGGTACAGGACGGACATGGCGGTCACCCTAGGGCAGGCTCGTCCACAGCTGCCGCAGCTCACGGGCTGCGCTGCCGGATCTCACGGGCTGCACTGTCCGCCCCGCAGGCGGGCCGAGCGCGGTGCGGCGAGGCTCCCGGGACGCGCCCGGGCACGTAGTGTCCTCAGTCGTGGCAGCTGCGAGCACCGGCCCGGCCGATCAGCACTCCTCCGACGATGTGGCGGAGCAGCCGGCGCCCACGCCCTGGTGGCGGTCGGCGGTGTTCTACGAGATCTACGTGCGCAGCTTCGCCGACGGCAACGGTGACGGCGTGGGAGACCTGCGCGGCATCCGGCAGCGGCTGCCCTACCTGCGTGACCTGGGCGTCGACGCGCTGTGGCTGACCCCGTTCTACCCCTCCCCCATGGCCGACCACGGCTACGACGTCGCCGACCCGCGTGAGGTCGACCCGCTGTTCGGCTCGCTGGAGGAGTTCGACCTGCTGCTGGCCGAGGCGGCCGAGCTGGGGCTGCGGGTGACGGTGGACATCGTGCCGAACCACACCAGTGACCGGCACGCGTGGTTCGTCGAGGCGCTGGTGGCATCACCAGGGAGCCCCGCCCGCGACCGGTACCTGTTCCGGGACGGGCAGGGCGACGGCTCGGAGCCACCGAACAACTGGGTATCGACCTTCGGCGGCTCGGCGTGGCAGCGGGTGCCGGACGGGCAGTACTACCTGCACCTGTTCGCTCCTGAGCAGCCGGACCTGAACTGGCGGCACCCCGACGTGGTGGCCGACGCCGAGCGGACACTGAGCTTCTGGCTCGACCGCGGTGTCGACGGCTTTCGCATCGACGTCGCGCACGGGTTGTTCAAGGACGAGCAGCTGCGCGACAACCCGGGACCGCCCTCCACGGGCACGTTCGGAGTCGGCGCGGGTGAGGCGCACAGCTGGAACCAGCCGGAGGTGCACGGCATCTACCGCCAATGGCGCCGGCTGCTCGACAGCTATCCGGGGGACCGGATGGCCGTCGGCGAGATCTGGGTCGCCGACCCGGAGGACGTGGCGCGGTACCTGCGCCCGGACGAGCTGCACCTGGGTTTCAACTTCCACCTGGCCATGGCGCCGTGGGACGGCCCCGCGATGCGGGCGGCGCTGGTGGCGTCCACCGCCGCGACCAGCCGGGTGGGGGCACCCACCACGTGGGTGCTGTCCAACCACGACATCGTCCGGCACGTCACCCGGTACGGCGGTGGCGAGGTGGGGCTGCGCCGGGCCCGGGCCGCGCTGATGATGCTGCTCGCGCTGCCAGGCCCGGTCTACCTGTACGCCGGGGAGGAGCTCGGCCTGCCGCAGGTGGAGCTCCCCGACGATGCGCTGCAGGACCCGATCTGGGAACGGTCCGGCCACACCGACCGTGGCCGTGACGGCTGCCGGGTGCCACTGCCCTGGGATGGGTCGCAGCCGCCGTTCGGGTTCTCCGCCGATGCCGGCGGCCAGCCGTGGCTGCCCATGCCGGCGGACTGGGCCGGCTACACCGTCGCTGCGCAGACCGCAGACCCCGCGTCGATGCTCGAGTTCTACCGCCGCGCACTCGCGCTGCGCCGGGAGCTGCCGGAGCTGTCCGGAAGCCTGGAGTGGACGCTGGAGCCGGCCCAGAAGGACGAGCTGCTCTCTTTCCGGCGCGGGAGCGTGCAGTGCCTGGTCAACCTCGGGACGGGGGACCAGCCCCGACCTGCCGGACAGGTGCTGCTCGCGAGTTTTCCTGGCCACCACGACGGACTTCCGCCCGACAGCGCGGTGTGGTTGCGAAATCGGGACGAATCAGCTCTGTAACGACCCTGTTGCAGGCCTTGCGACGGGGGCAGTCAGGACTAGAGTCCGAATCGATCGTGAACCACCAATTTCCGCCATGAATTCGGCACCTTCGCTGACGGAGCGGCCCGCCCCGCCGGCACCTACGGGATCGGAGCGCACATGGCCAGCATCGTCCTAGACGACGTTGACAAGATCTATCCGGGCGACGTCCACGTCGTCCACTCGTTGAGCCTGGACATCCGCGACGGCGAGTTCATGGTGTTCGTCGGGCCGTCCGGCTGCGGCAAGTCGACCGCCCTGCGGATGATCGCGGGGCTCGAGGACATCTCGGGCGGACGAATCTCCATCGGGGGTCGCGTCGTCAACGACGTTCCTCCCAAGGACCGCGACATTGCCATGGTGTTCCAGAACTACGCGCTCTATCCACACATGACGGTCGAGCAGAACCTCGCCTTCGGTCTCCAGCTGCGCAAGACGCCCAAGGATGAGCAGCAGCGGCGGGTTACCGAGGCGGCCAAGATGCTCGGCCTCGAGGGCTACCTCAAGCGCAAGCCGTCCGCGCTGTCCGGTGGCCAGCGTCAGCGCGTCGCGATGGGCCGGGCCATCGTCCGGGAGCCGCAGGCGTACCTGATGGACGAGCCGCTGTCGAACCTGGACGCCAAGCTGCGCGTCTCGATGCGAGCGTCGCTCAACCAGATCCATGACCGACTCGGTGTCACCACCATCTACGTCACGCACGACCAGATCGAGGCGATGACGCTCGGCGACCGTGTCGCGGTGCTCAAGGACGGCCGGCTGCAGCAGGTCGACACGCCGCAGCGGCTGTTCGAGGCGCCGGACAACCTGTTCGTCGCCGGCTTCATCGGCTCACCGTCGATGAACATGGCCACCGCCCAGCTGGTCCGCGACAACGGCGCGGCGCTGCTGTTCGGCGGCAACCGCATCCCGCTGCCCGAGGACGTGCTGCCGCGGCGCGAGGGGCTGGACCGGTACTTCGGCAAGGACGTCGTGGTCGGTATCCGCCCGTCGGACTTCGAGGACGCGGCGGTGTCCAATGCCCGGGGCCTTCCCACCCTTCAGGCCACGGCCCTGGTCACCGAGGAGCTGGGCAGCGAGGTGAACGTCATCTTCGGAGTGGACGCCCCGGCGGTGGCCCACAAGGACGCGGCCGCGCTGGCCCAGGACGCCGCCGGTGAGGAAGACGACGGCACCATCAACCTGGAGCGCAACCGCAGCCGCTGGACCGCGCGGGTCAGCCCGCAGACCCGCGTACGTCCCGGACAGCCGATCACACTCGCCGTGGATGCCGGCGCGTTCCACTTCTTCGACCCGGACACCGGCCTGACCATCGGTGCCGCCAGCCGCCGGCCCGCGGAGATGCGGGTGTAGCTCGACGCAGGACGACGGCCGGAAGGACCCCCCGAAAGACTCGGGGGGTCTTTCCGGCGTTTGGTCGGCTCTCTGCCGGCCCGGCTCGCGGCGGGAGGGGGCCAGCGCCCTCCGTCTTCAGCACAGCGGGCGGAACCGATGTACGCGAGACGCCGGCCGGCATTCGCTCGGAGTCAGTCCGATGCCCACGACAAGCGCCCGGGACCAGAGCACGAAGAAGGGGCCCCGGAGTGTCCTCCGGGGCCCCTTCTTCGTCGAGCGACCGTCCTCAGTGGCGACGATCGTCACCGGCGACGGTCTTCAAGCTGCGCCGCTGTTGATCAGCGCCGGGTGTCCAGGGCGATGGTGGCGAAGTCGATGACCCCACCGATGCCCGTGGCGTAGTGGGCGTTACGCACCTTCGAGCCGACGACCTGGGTCGACTTGTCAACGATCAGCGGAACGATCGGCGCCTGCTCCATGATCAGACGGTCGGCCTTGGCGTACATCTCCGCCTGCTCGTCGAGATCGGTCTCGGCAGCGGCCTCATCGAGCAGCGCGTTGACCTCGGGGTGGTTCAGCTGCGAGACGTTCTGGTTGCCCTGCGGTTGGATGCTCTTGCCGTGGAACAGCACCGGCAGCACCGTGCTGGCCGACGGCCAGTCCGGGCACCAGCCGTAGAACATCATCTCGGGTGACTTGGCCGCATCGCCGATCTCGGTGTAGTACACCGAGGGATCGGACGACTGGATGTTGGCCTTGATACCGACCCGGGCCAGCGCCTCCTGCACCGCTGCCGCTTGGGTCGGTCCCTTGCCGATGTTGGTGGTCGCCAGCGTCACCGTGGCGTTGGAGACCCCCGCCTTCGCGAGCAGCTCCTTGGCCTTCTCGACATCGCCCTCCGGCGGCGCCTCGTAGAGGTTGAACTCCTCGTGACCCTGAATGCTGGGCACCAGGATCTGGCTGTTGATGTCGCCGAAGTTCTCGCCACCACGCGCGGTGCGGTAGCTCTCCTTGTTCACCGCGTAGTTGATCGCCTGGCGCACCTCGAGCTTCTGGGTGATCCCCTTCTTGGTGTTCAGCGCCAGGTAGCGGTTGCACCCGGTGGTTCCCGACAGCGTCCGCCCCTTCATGTTCCGGTCGCCGACCACCTGAGCGATGCTCTCCGGCTGAATGTCCGTACCGAGCGGGACGGCGTACGCGTCGTTGCCCTGGCTGGCGATCAGCCGCTGGTCGATGACGGGCGCGTCCACAGTGAAGGTCGCCACCACCCTGTCCGGCATGGCGGTGCGGACCTCGTCCGTCTCCCGGTCCCAGTTGTCGTTGCGGACCAGAGTGATCTGCTTGCCGCGCTGGTAGCTCTCGATCTTGTAGGGGCCGCTCGAGAACGGGCGGGCGTCGTACTGGACTCCCTTGTCCTTGGACTTCGGCACCGGGGTGAACGTCGAACCGGACACCGTGTAGGCGAAGTCACCGACCGGCTGGTTCAGCTTGAAGGTGATCTTGTTGCCCTCGACCGTGATCGCGTCACAACCCCGGGGGTCCTTGTACGGGCCCTTGTACCCCTCGCAGTCCAGGTACTGGCGGGCGTACGGCGCACCCTCGGGCAGGATGTCGGCGAACGAGCGCTCGACGCCGTACTTGACGTCGGCGGCCGTGATCGGGGTGCCGTCCTCGTACTTGACGTTGTCCTTGAGGGTGAACGTCCAGGTCTTCGCGTCGTCGCTGGACTTCCCCAGGTCGGTGGCCAGGTCGGGAACGACCTCCGAGCCGGCCTTGCCGCCCTCACCCCTGAACGTCGTGAGCTGCCGCGAGATGAGCCGGTTGAACGTCGATGAAGTCGTGACGTAGGACCGCTGCGGGTCGAGATGCTCGAAGTCACCCAGCGCCAGGACCTGCAGCGTGCCGCCCCTCTTCAGTTCACCGTCGCCGGACGCGTTCGTGTCAGCGGGGTCGTCGCCGCCTCCCCCGCCACAGGCGGCGGTCGTGAGGGCAAGCGTGAGACCCAGGGCGCCCACCTTCGCCCGTCTCGAAAAACTCATGGTCCTCCTTCAAGTTCCTGCACCCGGCGCATCAGGAGCCGACGACTCCCGACGGCTCCATAGCTGTCGTGCCTTGCCCCCCAAGCTCCAAGCGAAGAAATCGGACGGGACGGCGCCCAACAGACAGCACGACCGTAAGAGGGCAGCCGCATCCGGAGCAAAGCTCACGGGTCGTGACGTGCGAACCGTTGTGGTGCCGCCGGGCAATCGTGACCACGCGGTGACCTGGAAGAGTGAATGCCGTGGCTGCACCCCGGATGTATCTCGATGCCGCGAGCCTGTACTTTCGCGCCTACTACGGCGTTCCGGATGCGATCGTGTCCCCGGACGGGAAGCCGGTCAACGCCGTCCGCGGCTTTCTGGACATGGTCGCGACGCTGGTCACGACGTACCGGCCGTCGCGGCTCGTCGCCTGCATGGACGCCGACTGGCGCCCCGCCTGGCGGGTGTCGGCGTTGCCCAGCTACAAGGCCCACCGCGTGGCCCCGGACGGCGCGGAGGAGGTTCCGGACCTGCTCAGCCCGCAGGTTCCGGTGCTGGAGGCCGCGCTGGACGCCGTCGGGATCGCCCGCATCGGCATCGACGGGTATGAGGCGGACGACGTTATCGGCACCTTGACGGCCAGCACGGGCGACCCCGTGGACATCGTCACAGGCGATCGGGACCTGTTCCAGCTGGTCCGGGACGACCGTCCGGTGCGGGTGCTCTACACGGCACGCGGGGTGCGCCGGATGCAGATCGTCGACGAGGCAGAGATCACCTCGCGCTACGGCATTCCGGGACGCGCCTACGCCGACTTCGCGTTGCTGCGCGGCGATCCCAGCGATGGGCTACCGGGCGTCTCCGGCATCGGGGACAAGACGGCCGCAGCCCTCCTTGCCCGCTTCGGCTCGGTCGCCGGCATCCGCGCGGCGCTGGCGTCGGGTGAGGCCGACGGTTTTCCCGCCGGAGCCCGGCGCCGCCTGCTGGAGGCCACCGACTACCTGGACCGGGCGCCGGTGGTGGTGGCGGTGGCCTGCGACGCGCCGTTGCCCGCGTACGACGACCGGTTGCCGGCCCAGGTCGCCGACCCGGCCGCGCTGGTGGAGCTGTCCACCCGCTGGGGGCTGGACAGCTCGTTCAACCGGTTGCTGACAGCGTTCGGGCTGCCCGCTGCGCGAGCGGAGCGATCAGCCGACTGAGCTGTACGCGACGACGCCGCGGCGCAGCGCCGCGACCGCCTTCGGTGCGCTGCGGCTGACGTTGCTGCCGGGGGCCGCGACGGTGGCGATCTGGTCGAGCAGGTCGACCAGCTGCTTGACCCAGCGGACGAAGTCGCCGGCGGCCAGGTCGGTGTCCGCCAGCACCGCGTCCAGGGAGTGCCCGGACGCCCAGCGGTACGCGGTCCAGACAAAGCCGAGGTCGGGCTCGCGCAGGAACGACAGCTGGTGCGAGCTCTCCACCTCCTCCAGGTGGGCCCAGAGCCGGACCATCTCGCGCAGTGCCGTCTGGGTGGGCCCGGCGGGTACCCGGGGCGAGCCCTCGTCGGTACGCCGGGCCTCGAAGACCAGCGTCGAGACCACCGCGGCGAGCTCAGCCGGGTTCAGCTGCTCCCAGAGGCCCAGCCGCAGGCACTCGGCGGCGAGCAGGTCGGACTCGCTGTACAGCCGCGCCAGCGAGGCGCCGGCCGGG
This sequence comes from Actinomycetota bacterium, assembly GCA_030773415.1. GTDB lineage: Bacteria > Actinomycetota > Actinomycetes > JALYNC01 > JALYNC01 > JALYNC01. The sequence goes on along the minus strand of JALYNC010000031.1, from coordinate 10,942 downwards.
GTGATCTGCTCGCCGGTGAAGTAGCCCAGCTCAGCGAGCAGCGCGCAGACCCGGTCGAAGGTGCGGGCGATCGTGTTCGTCCGGCTGTGCACCCGGCGCTCCAGCGCGTCCGTGTCACGGCGCAGCCGCAGGTAGCGCTCCGCCCAGCGCGCGTGCTCCTCACGGTCCGGGCAGCCGTGGCACGGATGGGCCCGCATGGCGGCGCGCAGCCGGCCGATCTCGGCGTCGTCCGCGCCCCCTCCCCGGATCCGGCGGGGCCGCTCAGCGCCGGAGCCGGCGGCGTCCGAGGCGCGCAGGCTCGCCGCCACGTCCCGGCGGCTCTGCGGGGACCGGGGGTTGAACGTCTTGGGTATCCGAAGCTTGCCCAGCGGCTCGACGGCCGTCGGGAAGTCCACCGTCGACAGCCGCTTGACCTGGCGATCGATGGTCAGCACGGTCGGGCGCGGGCCGTCGGGGCTGGAGGTCCCCGGATCGAGCACGACGGCCAGGCCCGATCGCCGGCCGCTGGGCACGAGGATCACGTCCCCCGGCTTGAGCTTCTCCAGCGACCCCACGGCGCTCGCCCGCCGCGAGGCCGCACCCTCACGGGCCAGCGAGGCCTCCCGGTCGGCCAGCTTGCGCCGCAGCGCCGCATACTCGCTGAAGTCGCCCTGGGAGCACGTCATCGCCTCGGCGTAGCCGTCCAGCGCCTCGGTGTTGCGCCGGATCTGGCGGGCCAGACCAACGACCGCCTTGTCGGCCTGGAACTGAGCAAACGAGGACTCCAGCAGCGAGCGAGCGCGGTCGCGTCCGACGGCGCCGACCAGGTTCACCGCCATGTTGTACGACGGCCGGAAGCTTGACCGCAGCGGGTAGGTGCGGGTCGAGGCCAGCCCGGCCACCGCCTGCGGGTCGATGCCGGGCGTCCACAGGACGACCGCGTGCCCTTCGACGTCGATGCCGCGGCGCCCGGCCCGCCCGGTGAGCTGGGTGTACTCCCCCGGCGTGATGTCGGCGTGCGTCTCGCCGTTCCACTTGACCAGCTTCTCCAGTACGACGGAGCGGGCAGGCATGTTGATCCCCAGCGCCAGCGTCTCGGTGGCGAACACGGCCTTCACCAGGCCCTGCACGAACAGCTCCTCGACCACCTCTTTGAAGGTGGGCAGCATGCCGGCGTGGTGACCGGCGATGCCCCGCTCGAGGCCGTCGAGCCATTCCCAGTACCCGAGAACTCCGAGATCCTCGGGCGCCAGTTCGGTGGTCCGCGACTCGACATGGGCGCGGACGGCGAGCCGCTCCTCCGGCGAGTTCAGCCGCAGGCCGGCCCGCACGCACTGCTGGACGGCGGCGTCGCAGCCCGCCCGGCTGAAGATGAACGTGATGACCGGGAGCAGGCCCTCGGCGTCCAGCCGCTCGACCACGTCGACCCGGTTGGGCACGCTGACGCGGGAGCGTGGTCGGCCGCGTCCCGGACGGGAGGGAGCGAACCGGGCCTCCTCGCGGGCCAGCCGCAGCAGCGCCCCATTGATCGTCTCGTGGTCGTCGTCGACGAACAGGTCGTAGAGCCGGTTGCCCACCAGCATGTGCTGCCACAGCGGAACCGGCCGGTGCTCCTCGACGATGACCTGCGTGTGGCCGCGGACGGTGACCAGCCAGTCGGCGAACTCCTCGGCGTTGGACACCGTCGCGGACAGCGAGACCAGCCGGACGCTCGCGGACAGATGGATGATCACCTCCTCCCAGACCGCCCCCCGGAACCGGTCGGACAGGTAGTGCACCTCGTCCATCACCACGTAGCCCAGGCCGTCGAGCCCGCTGGACCGGGCGTAGAGCATGTTGCGCAGCACCTCGGTGGTCATTACCACCACGGGGGCGTCGCCGTTGACGGCGTTGTCACCGGTCAGCAGCCCGACGTTCGACTCGCCGTAACGGGCGACCAGGTCGGCGTACTTCTGATTCGACAGCGCCTTGATGGGCGTCGTGTAGAAGCACTTCTGCCCCTGCTGCAACGCCAGATGGACCGCGAATTCGCCGACGACGGTCTTGCCGGCGCCCGTTGGCGCGGCGACCAGAACTCCCTCGCCCTCCTCCAGGGCACGGCAGGCGTCGAGCTGGAACTGATCCAGACCGAAGGGGTAGGCGGCGGCGAACTCTGTCAGGACCGGTGCGGCGGAGCGCCGCCGCGCGGCCGCGAAACGCTCCGCGGGACTGGCCATGCCTTCAGCGTACGTGCCGCGCGCCGCTCAGCAGGTCAGCAGGTCAGCCGATGCGCTCGCGCGTCGCGCCTTGTGGATGGGTGTCCTGCTGGGCTTCGTCGAAGAGCGGCAGTTCTGAGGGCCGGGTGTCGATCATCGACGCCTCGTCCACCTCGAGGCCGCCCGACGCATCCTCGGCTTCCCGCTTCGCCACGCGCTTGTCGTGCAACCGGGCCACCAGCAGCGCCACCTCGTAGAGCAGGGCGAGCGGCCCCGCCATCGCGGCGAGGGTGAATGGGTCACCACTGGGGGTGATGAAGGCGGACACCACGAAGACCAGGAAGATCTCCATCCGGCGCCAGCTTCGCAGCTGCTGGTAGGAAACCACGCCGGCGAAGTTGAGCAGCACCACGAGCAGCGGAAACTCGAAGGCGATCCCGAAGATCAGCAGCATGGCCTGCACGAAGGACAGGTACTCGAAGATGTTCATGACCGGGATCAGGTCGTCCGCGAAGGACAGCAGGAACGCCAGGCCCTTGTCGAGGGTCAGGTACGCGAAGGACGCGCCGGTGAGGAACAGCCCGACCGACACCCCGACGAACAGCAGCGCCCAGCGGCGCTCCTGGCGGTGCAGGCCGGGAGTGATGAACGCCCACAACTGGTAGAGCCACAGCGGCGCGGACAGGATGGTGCCGGCGGTCAGGCTCACCTTGAGCCGAATCGCAAACGCGTCTAGCGGTCTCGTCACCGTCAGGACGCAGTTCTCAGTTGTCAGTCGGTACGCCTCGGGCAGCCCGCAGTACGGCGCCTTCAGGAGGTCGAAGATCCACGGGTAGAAGATGAACGCGACCACCGTGCCGACCACGAGCGCCAGCAGGGCGCGGAACAGCCTGGACCGCAGTTCGCTCAAGTGCTCGACGAGCGTCATGCGCCCATCCGGGTTGCTGTCGGAGCGCAGGCGCTTCAGCCGGCCCAGCCTGAGCTGCGGACGTTTCACGAGACGGCGCGGAGCAAACGTCTGATGCTCAGCGTGCCTCGGGGCCGTATCCGGTGGCGCGGTCGCCGGTCGCGTTATCGGTGGGCAGCGGCTGCCCGTTGACCGTCACCGGGTCCTCGACGGCGGCGCGGGGCAGCGCGGGCGTCGACGGCTTGCCGGCGCTCGAGGTGTCGTCGTCCCGCAGCGCCGATGTCTCGGCCTTAAAGATGCGCAGCGACTGGCCGAGCGAGCGGGCCGCACCGGGCAGCTTCTTGGAGCCGAACAGCACCAGGATGATGAACGCAATGATCAGAAGCTCGGGAACACCTAGCTGCGGCATCGGGCCACCTTTCGTCGTCCTGCCTTCGATCGTACGTTCTCGCGGCCGGGACGGACGGCTACCGCAGCCGCAATTACCCGGATCGTTCCCGAACGGTTTCGCGCAGCTGATCAGCCGCGGTCGTGCTGAGCCCGTTCCAGCCCGGCGCCCGCGGCCGACAGCGCCGCGGAGGCCTTCGACAGCGCCCGTCCCAGCTCCCGCAGCTGCCGCCATATCCGCAGCACCATCAGCGCCAGCACCGCAAGCCCGGCGAGCGCAACGGCCACGTAGATCCAGATCACGCTTGCGAACTGTAGTGGACCGGGGCTGAGGAGGGCGGAACCCCGCGAAAAGCACAGACCTCGAAAACGACAGACCCCGGAAAGCACAGCAACCCCGACCCGAGAGGCGGGCGGGGCTGCTGCACCAGGGAAGCGCGAACTTCGCTCAGGGAGGGGCGACGTTCGCGGTCGTGCTGTGGAGTCGCTGGGCCGTGAGGTGCGGTTCAGGGAGTGCTGCGGTTCAGGGAGTGCTGGGCTTGCGGCAGACGTTCAGGAACGAGCTACGGCGGTGGCCCGGGCGGCGAGCAGGTCGTCGGCGCCCAGGTGCAGCACGAAGTCGAGCAGGTCGTCGTAGGACAGGGTCGGACCTGCCTTCGGCTCGAGCGCCTCGGCTGGGATCTCCCAGACCTCGGCACGCACGCCGCCGGACAACAGCAGCGAGATCACATGGTCGTCCGCGGGCTTGCGGACCTCGTCCTTGCAGGTCGTGCACATGAACGAGTAGTACGACAGCGGGGCGGAGTTGCAGACACGCAAGGTGATGTCCTTGGCCGTGAGCTCGACTTCGCCACACGTGGGGCACGAAGCCTTGATGGTGGTCATTGGCGATCCCTTCACCGATTCCGCGCCTGCTGTGGCGTTGGAACAGGATTCGGCAGCACCTGAAGATTTCTTGAACCCGGAACTGACGGCAATTTGCCGAAGTTCCAGGATCGGCCGGCTGCCGCACAGGGCAGCTGCGGCGCCCTGTGTCAGCCGGCCCCGTCGGCGTACGCCGCGAGCGCGGCCCGGGCCGCCGAGCGCACCGCTTCGGCCAGATCCGGCGGGTCCACGATCCGGCCCGCGCCGCCCAGTTGGAGGGCGAGGCGCCGCAGCCAGCCCGGATCGGGCGTGCGCAGCCGGGCGAGAACCGTGCCGTCGGGCTGGTCCTGCACCGTCTCGCACGGGTAGTAGTCCGCCACCCAGCGGGCGGACGGCTCCAGTACGAGCGTGACCAGCGTGTCCTGCGGCGACGGGGAGAACAGCCCGGATGACAGGTCGCGGGGCTGAACCTGCTCCGGGATGTCGGCCGCCTCGCCGAGCTGGTGCTGCGCGAGCACCCGGTCCAGCCGGAAGAACCGGACGTCCTCCACGGACCGGTCCCAGCCCTCCAGATACCAGCGGCCGTCCACGAACAACAACCGCATCGGGTCGACGTCGCGCTCCGTCACCTCGTCCCGGCCCGGGACGTAGTAGCGCAGATGTACCCGGCGGCCCGACGAGTGCGCCGCCTGAAGCCCGGTCAACACGGCGGGGTCCACCTCGGCCGGGTCGTTCAGCGCGACGCGGAGCCCGTCCGCCGCCGGAACGGCACCCACGGCGGTCTCAATCTTCACGCGGGCGCGATCGAGCGCGTCCCGCTCGGACAGGCCCGGAACGTCGGCGAGAGTCCGCAGCGCGACCAGCAGAGCCAGCGCCTCGTCCGGGGTCAGGCGCAGCGGCCGGGCAATCGTGTCCGCGTTCGACACCGTGACCGTGTTCCCGACCCACTCGACGTCGATCAGGTCGCCGGGGGTGTGCCCCGGAAGCCCGCACATCCAGACGAGGTCGAGATCCTTGCGCAACTGCCGCTCCGGTACGCCGAACACGCGGCTGAGCTCCGCCAGGCTCGTCCCGGGGTGGGCCAGCAGGTACGGGACCAGTGCCAGCAGCCGGGGCAGCCGATCCGTGGCGCCGCTCACGATGTCTGCCCCGCCGGCGCGGCGGCGGCTCGCAGCCGCGCCAGGACCGCTTCACGGGCGTCCGGCGGTTCCAGGACGAGCACGTCCGCCCCGTAACCGAGCACCCGATCGGCCAGCCGTTCGACCTCGGCGAAGCCCAGCTCCAGCTCGTCCCAGCCCATGGCGCCTCCCGGGCTCGCCGGGCCGTTGCCGACTGACGGACGAACCGTCCGGGCCGCCCGCCGCAGCTGCTCACCGGCCCCGGCCCTTACCCGCAGGACCGCCGTGCGGGCGGGCGGCTCGTCGGCGAGCCGGGAGACCATCGCCCGCAGGTCGAGGTCGGGTGGAACGGTCACCGTGCCGGCCGGCCCGCAGAACCGGACCCGCCCCTGCACGCGGCTGAGCCGGAAGATGCGCGCCTCGCCGCGGTTCCGGTCGTGCGCGGCCAGGTACCAGTTCCCGTGCCAGCTGACCAGCCCCCACGGCTCCACCGTCCGCTCCTGCGGCGGCCCGGAGCCGGATCGGCGGTAGCGGAACGTCACGGGGCGATGGCTGCGGACCGCGTCCAGCAGTTCCGGGAACGCCGGCTCGCCGGCATCCACGCGCGGCTCCAGGGTGGGCACCCGGTCCGGCGCGGTGTCGATGCCGGCGGCGCGCAGCTTCACCAGCGCGGAGCTGGCAGCCGACGCCAGGCCGGCCGACTGCCACAGCCGGGCCGCCAGTCCGACGGCCGCCGCCTCGTCCGCGGTCAGCTCGATGTCGGGCAGCGCATACTCACGGCTGGCGATCCGGTAGCCCGGCTCGTCGTCCCACACGCTGTTGGTGCCCAGCTCGATCGGGATGCCGAGCTCGCGCAGCTCTTCCTTGTCGCGCTCGAACATCCGCCGGAACGCGGTGTCGTCGCCGCCGGGCCCGTCCTCGGCGTAGCCGGGCACCGCCTCACGGATCCGCTCGGCGCTGAGGTACCGCCGGGTGGACAGCAGGCAGATCACCAGGTTGAGCAGCCGCTCCGTCTTGCGCGCGGACATCGCGCTCCTCCCCGGCATGCCGCCGCCCGGGCGCCGGGCGTTGCGTCCTGGATTGCGACGCTAACGCACGCCGGGGTGCCGGGCGGCTGCGACGTGCGGCAGGCTGCCGACATGGCGAACGCGGTGGTGATCGGATCCGGTCCGAACGGCCTGGTGGCGGCGAACCTGCTCGCCGACGCGGGATGGGCCCCGGTCGTGCTGGAGGCGCAGGAAGAGCCGGGTGGCGCCGTCCGCAGCGCCGAGGTCACCGCGCCCGGGTTCCGGTCCGACCTGTTCAGCGCCTTCTACCCCCTCGGCTACGCGTCGCCGGTGATCCGCTCGCTGGACCTGGCGCCGCACGGGCTGCGCTGGCGGCATGCCCCGCTGGTGCTGGCACATCCGCTGGCGGACGGCCGGTGTGCCGCCCTGTCCCGGGACGTCACCGAGACGGCGGCGTTTCTGGAGGAGTTCGCCCCGGGTGACGGCCAGCGCTGGCAGGAGCTGCACGCCGCCTGGGAACGCCTGCGCGAGCCGCTCCTGGACGCCCTGTTCTCCCCCTTCCCCCCGGTCAGCGACGCTGCGCGGATCGCGGCCCGGCTCGGCCCCGCGGACGCCGTCCGGCTGCTGCGGTTCCTGCTGCTCCCGGTACGCCGCATGAGTGAGGAGTCGTTCCACGGCGAGGGCGGCGGACTGCTGCTGGCCGGCAACGCTCTGCACACCGACCTCGGCCCGGAGCAGTCGCCGAGCGGGGCGTACGGGTGGCTGCTGGCGATGCTCGGCCAGTCGGTGGGTTACCCCGTTCCCGAGGGCGGCGCGGGGGCGCTGACGGCCGCCCTCGTGCGGCGGCTGGAGAGCCGGGGCGGGCAGGTGCGATGCGGCACGCGGGTTACCGACGTGGTGGTCCGCGGCGGGCGGGCGGTCGCGGTGCGCGCAGCGGACGGCACCGAGTACGACGCCTCCCGGGCGGTGCTCGCCGACGTCGACGCTCCCACCCTGTTCACCCGCCTGGTGGCGCCCGAGGCGCTGCCGTCCCGGCTGCTCCACGATCTGCGGCTGTTCCAGTGGGACAACGCGACGGTGAAGGTCGACTGGGCGCTGTCCGCACCGATTCCCTGGACGGCGGAGCCCGCGCGACGGGCCGGCACCGTGCACGTCGGCGGCGATATGGACGCCCTGTCCGACCACGCGCACGCGCTGGCGCTCGGGCGCCTGCCGCACGATCCCTTCCTGATCGTGGGGCAGATGACCACGGCCGATCCCTCCCGCTCCCCCGCCGGCACCGAGAGCGCGTGGGCGTACAGCCATGTGCCGCAGACGATTAGCCGGGGCGCCGCCATTGCGGGCAACCGGGAGGCCGCACCCGGGTGGGACGCCGCGGAGAGCGAGCGCTACGTCGAGCGGATGGAGGCGGCGGTCGAGCGGCTGGCCCCCGGCTTCCGGGATCTCATTCTTGCCCGCTACGTCCAGGGGCCGGGTGCGCTGCAGGACGCCAATGCCAGCCTGGTCGGCGGGGCGGTCAACGGCGGCACGGCGGCGCTGCACCAACAGCTGATCTTCCGGCCGCTACCGGGGTTCGGCCGCGCCGAGACACCCGTCGCTGGGCTGTTCCTGGCGTCGTCGTCGGCTCATCCCGGCGGCGGGGTGCACGGCGGTCCGGGGGCGATCGCGGCCGCGGCGGCCCTTCGGCAGCACGGCCTGCGGGGCCGGGTGGCGCGCGGCGCGATCAGGACCGTCTGGCGCGATCGGCGACCACAGCGCTGAACCGGCGCAGCATCTCGGTGTTCCGGCGCACCAGCAGGGCGTCGAGCAGCCGATTGTGCAGCAGTGCCCCGAGGCCGGAGGCTGGATGTTCGTTCACCGTGACGTCCGTGACGTCCGTGACGTCCGTGGCGTTCGTGGCGGCGGCGCCGTTCCCGCCCGGGACTGGCTCGAGCGTGAAGAGGATCCGCGCCGTTCCCATCGGACGCATCCTCGCGCGCAGCTCGAGCAGCCGGTTCTCCTCGACGGCGTAGACCATCGTGTGGTCGAGCACGTCGAACGGGCCCAGGCCGATCCGGTAGTGAATCAGCCAGCCGACCTCGGGCCACCGCTTCCCCACGGACAGGATGGCCGTGGCGCCCACCACCCAGTCCGCGTAGCTGTAGCCGTCCCGCAGTACCGCGAAGACCTGCTCCGGTGGATGCGGGATGCGCGTCGAGACCACGGCCATGGGTGCAGGTTAGTGCGCCCGGTGCCCGCTCGGCCTCGGGCCGTACGTTGGGCGGGTGATTCGCTGGCGCACCGGGCGGGTGCTGACCGTCGGCCGGCAGTGGCCGGGCGCGACCGAGCTGACCGTCGACTGTGACGGGGAGGACCTCCGGGCACTGGCGTACCTCGCGCTGGTCGGCCTGCCGCAGCCTGGCGACATGGTGCTGCTGAACACCACCGCCCTGGCCCAGCGCCTGGGAACGGGCGGCTATGCGCTGGTGGTCGCCGTACCGGACCGGCCGCCGGCCGATCCGGCCGGCCCAGGCCACCTGGTGAAGGCGCGCTACACGCCGCTGCAGGTGACCATTCTCGGCGTGGACGCGCAGGAATCCCCCCATCACGACGTCCTCGCCGATGCCGACGACCTGGCCGGCATGCCGGTTGTCGTTGCCGACCTGCACTCCGCGCTCCCGGCGATCGTCGCCGGTATCCGGGCGGAGCGCCCGGACGCCCGCATCGCCTACGTCCTCACCGACGGAGGTGCGCTGCCCGCCTGGTTCTCCCGAATCGCCGCGAAGCTGCGGGCGGCCGGCGACCTCGCCGCGCTGATCAGCACCGGCCAGAGCTTCGGTGGTGACCTGGAGGCCGTCACCGTCCACACCGGCCTGCTGGCGGCCCGGGCGGTGGTGGGGGCCGACGTGGCCGTCGTCAGCCAGGGTCCGGGAAATCTGGGCACCGGCACCCGCTGGGGCTTCTCCGGGGTCGCCGCCGGCGAGGCGGTGAACGCCGCCGCCGCACTCGGGGGACGTCCGGTTGCGAGTCTGCGGATCAGCGACGCCGACCCCCGCGAGCGGCACCGCGGAATCTCCCACCACAGTCTCACCGCGTACGGCCGGGTGGCCCTGGCGGCGGCCGACGTCGTCGTGCCCGAGCTGAGCGGCGAGCTGGGCGTGACGGTGCGGCGGCAGGCGGCGGCGCTGGACCCGCCGCACCGTCTGGTGGTCGTGGACACCGACGGACTCGGCGACGAGCTGGCGCGATCCCCGGTGCGGCTCTCGACGATGGGGCGCGGACTGCAGGAGGAGCTGGCGTACTTCCTCGCCGCCGCGGCGGCCGGCCGGCATGCGGGCCGGTTACTGGAGCGCCCGGATTCCGCCTCGCCCGGCTGAGACGGCGGCGTGCTCACATGCTGGCGATCAGTTTCTCCACGCGGTCGTCGACGGAGCGGAACGGGTCCTTGCACAGCACCGTGCGCTGCGCCTGGTCGTTGAGCTTGAGGTGGACCCAGTCGACGGTGAAGTCGCGGCGCTTGTCCTGGGCGCAGCGGATGAACTCGCCACGCAGCCTCGCTCGGGTGGTCTGCGGCGGCACGGACTTGGCCTGGAAGATCGACAGGTCCGTGGTCGCGCGGGCGACGGCGCCCTTGTTCTCGAGCAGGTAGTACAGGCCGCGTGAGCGGTTGACGTCGTGGTAGGCCAGGTCCAGCTGCGCGACCCGAGCGCTCGACAGCGGAAGGTCGTGCTTGGCCCGGTAGCGCTCGATCAACTGGTACTTCGTCACCCAGTCGATCTCGCGGTCGACCAGCGACAGGTCACCGGTCTCGACGGCCTTGAGGGTGCGGCCCCACAGGTCCAGGACGCGCCTCACCGTCGCGTCGCCGCCACGCCGGTCGATGAAGTCGACCGCCTTGCTGTGGTACTCGCGCTGGATCTCGAGCGCGCTGGCCTCCCGGCCGTTGGCGAGCTTCACCTTGCGCTGGCCGCTGATGTCGTGGCTGATCTCGCGGATGGCGCGGATCGGGTTCTCGAGGGTGAGGTCGCGCAGCACGACGCCGGCCTCGATCATGCGCAGCACGAGGTCGGTGGCGCCGACCTTGAGCAGCGTCGTGACCTCGTTCATGTTGCTGTCGCCGACGATGACGTGCAGCCGGCGGAACCGCTCGGCGTCGGCGTGCGGCTCGTCGCGGGTGTTGATGATCGGGCGGCTGCGGGTCGTGGCGCTCGAGACGCCCTCCCAGATGTGCTCGGCGCGCTGGCTGACGCAGAAGACGGCGCCGCGAGGCGTCTGCAGCACCTTGCCGGCGCCCACGACGATCTGCCGGCTGACGAGGAAGGGGATGAGCACGTCGGCCAGGCGGGAGAACTCGCCGTGCCGCCCGACGAGGTAGTTCTCGTGGCAGCCGTAGGAGTTGCCGGCGGAGTCGGTGTTGTTCTTGAACAGGTAGATGTCGCCGGCGATGCCCTCCTCGCGCAGGCGCCGCTCGGCGTCCATGAGCAGGCCCTCGAGGATCCGCTCCCC
>JALYNC010000030.1 GCA_030773415.1 Actinomycetota bacterium | reverse complement strand
TTCGGCATGGGCACGGTCGTGGCCACGGCCGGCCACGACGACAAGGCCGAGGCCACGATCGACTTCGGGCCCGACACGGGAGCGAAGCGGCTGCTGCTGCGGTACGCACCGGTGCAGAAGCTGTAGTTGCCGCCGGATCAAGAGCACGGCGTTCCCGCCCGCTCGCAGCAGCGCTGCGACAGTTGTCTGTCCCGCTTGCAATGTTTAGCGCTGCTAGGAACGGGGGCGGCAGGGGGGCAATCGTCGACCGCTTTCCGCGCCCGTGCCGTCTTCCCGCGTCCGCGGCGCTTCTCTGTGAAGGAGGACTCGTGTTCCGCCCCCGAATTGCGGGAGCCCTGTCCCTTGCCGGCGTTTTGCTGCTCGCCGGTTGTGGTGGTGGGGAGGGCGACGACACCGCAGCGTCGTCCAGCGCCGAGAAGGAGATCAATGTTCTTGCCGCTGCCTACGACAGCACCCGTGAGGCGGAGAGCGCGCGTATTGAGTCGAAATTCAGCTTTCGGGCCGGCAATGGCGCCGCGACGGTGAACACGACCGGCAAGGCAACGGGCATGATCGACTTCGGGAACGAAAACGCCCAGATCACCATGGACGTGCCGGTCGCCGGCTCGATCGAGATGCGCCTTGTGGACGGCGCGCGGTACGTCAAGCTGCCGACGCCCCCCGCGGGCGCAACCGGCGCTCCCCGGGGGTGGATCAAGCACGACGAGAGCGGCTCGTCCGCTGCTGGCGACGGAAGTCCGTTCGGTGCGAGCGGCCTGAACGACATCCTGGGGGTGCTGCGGGGCAGCTCGGAGTCGGTGAAGGAGGTAGGCACCGAGGAGATCCGCGGCGCCGAGGCGACGCACTACACCGCCAAGGTCAACCTCGCTGAGGTCGCCGAGGATGAGGGTGCCAGTGCCGAGGACGTCAAGAAGCTCCGGGAGGAGCTGGGCACCGACACCGTCCCGGTCGAGGTGTGGATCGACGAGGAGGGCCGGGCCGTCCGGGTGGCGGTGCAGTTGACGCCGCGCGGTGTGGCCAATGGCTCGCAGTCGCCGGCTGCGGGAACGGGTGAGGCGCCGCAGGTCTCCATCTCCACGGATTACTACGACTTCGGGGTCGACGTGAATGTGGAGGCGCCGCCCGCGGACCAGGTGCGTGAGGCCCCGGGGCCACACCACCCGCCGACGACGGCGACGAGCGCTACCGCGGCATAGCCCCCCACAGCTCTGCGCCCGCCCGGGTGCTCCGGTCCCAACCGGAGCGCCCGGGCGGTTTGCTGTCGCGGCGGGTGGACCGGGGTCGCGCAGCCGACGGTTGCGCTCAAGGTGCGGGCGGCGAGGCCGATGCTCCATCTGGAGTAGTGGCTCCACATGGCGTCGCGCAGGGCGGCAGCCGTGCCACCGCGTTGCCGCTGGGAGAGTTGTGAGCCTCGTCGAGTGGAACCGGACTCGTCCAGCGTCCGACGGGCGGCAACGCAGCTCACTCAAGCCCTTGCACAGATCGCGGCGGCCGGCTGGAGCCGCACTGCAGGCACTCTCGGACGCGCTGGCCGTGGCACCGGTTCTGATGTCGGCCGATCTTCCGGCGCCGGCCGTCGAAGCGGTCGCCGCCGTACTCGCTCTTGTGCTGATCAGCCGCGGCAGCTTCCGCCGCCGCCTCACCCTGTCGCTGTTCGACCACGCCCCGGACCTCGCCGCCGCCGCCATGGCCGGGACGGGTGCAGCGGTAGCCGTCAGTGCGCTCGGGGGCGTCGTCCGCGAGCCACGAGCGCTGGCGGTGCTCGGTGGTGGCCTGCTGGTGGCCCTGACGATCAGCCGGGCGGTTGGGATGGCGGTTCAGCGCTGGGGGCGGCGTCGCGGCATGCTGTCGCGCCGGACGCTGATCGTGGGCTGCGGTGACATGGGGGATCGGCTCGCTGGCGTGCTGACCCGGTTCCCGCGGTACGGGCTGTCGCTGGCCGGTTTCGTCGACGACCACCCGTTGCTTCCGGTGGATCAGCGCCGCGCGCCACTGCTCGGTGGCTTGCGCGAGCTCCCAGCGTTGATCGCCGATGAGGGGATCGACGTCATCGTGGTGGCGTTCAGCTCCGATCCGGAGCTTGCGGCCGTCGACGTGCTGCGCCGGTGCAACGGTGCAGCCGTGGACATCCTGGTCGTCCCCCGCTTCTACGAGCTGCACGCGTCGGCCCGGGACGGCAACTGCTTGCACGGCGTGCCACTGGTGCGGCTGGCTCCACTTCCACAGCACCGTGCGAGCTGGCCGCTCAAGCGGCTCGTCGACGTCACCGCCGCGACCGTCGGGCTTCTCGTCGGGGCCCCGCTGATGGCCGCGTGCGCGCTGGCCATCCGCCTGGAAGGCGGGCCGGGGGTGCTGTTCCGGCAGGAGCGGATCGGCCTCGGCGGACGGCCCTTCACGCTGTACAAGTTCCGCAGCCTCAAGCCGGTGGACGACGCCGAGGCGGCCACGCGCTGGAACGTGGCGGACGATGACCGGCTCGGGGCGGTGGGCCGGCTGCTGCGCCGGCTGTCCATCGATGAGCTGCCTCAGCTGTGGAACGTCCTGCGCGGGGACATGAGCCTCGTCGGGCCGCGCCCCGAGCGGCCGCACTTCGTCGACCGGTTCTCGCTGGAGCATGAGGAGTACCCCTGGCGCCACCGCGTCCCGGCCGGCCTGACCGGCTGGGCGCAGGTCAACGGGTTGCGGGGCAACACCGACATCCGGGACCGGGCACGGTTCGACAACTACTACGTCGAGAACTGGTCGCTGTGGCTGGACCTGCAGATCGTGTGCCGCACGGTGCGAGAACTGGCCCGCGGCGCATGACCGGAGCGGACGCCGCCGCAGGGCGCATGACCCGAGCCGATACCGGTGCGGGGCGCTTGACCGAAGTGGGCGCGGCTGCCTGGCGGATCCTGTTCGTCTGTACCGGGAATCTGTGCCGGTCGCCGGTCGCCGAGCGGTTGATGTGTTCCGCGCTGTCCGGAGCAGGTGCCCAGGTTCGGGTCACGAGCGCCGGCACGCGCACCTACGACGGCCGCCCGATGGAGCCGAACGCGGCACGCGTCCTCGCCGAGCTCGGTGGACAGGACCACCCACCGTTCGCTTCGCGGCGGCTCACCACCGAACTGGTACGCGACTCCGACCTGATCCTCACCGCGGCCCGCGAGCACCGGCTGACCGTCTGCGAGCTCGAGCCCGCTGCGTGGCCGCGCACCTTCACCCTCGCCGAGTTCGCGCGGCTGCTGGACACCCGGCAGGGCCCACCCCTGGACCCGGCCCTGAGCCTGTCGGTACGCGCGAGCACCCTCATCGGGCAGGCCGCCGCATCGCGCGGGCTGACCGCACCCGCCCGGACCGAGGACGACGACATCGAAGACCCGATCGGCGGGAGATATCCGGTGTTCCGCCGCGGCGGAGCGCAGATCGCACAGCACGTCACCACGGTGGCGAGCCACCTGACCGGGGTGGTGTGCTCGCCACCTGCTCCGGCTTGGCGCGAGCGGCGCTGGCTGCTGCGCCGCTGAGCAACCGCCGGTGGCGCTGGCTGCTGATGCAACTGCCAGGCCCCGCATGTTCGGCTGCTAGCCGCGGCGGTCGCAGTGGGCGGTGGTCACCGTCGTCTTCGCGGGGTTCACCAGGGGCTGCTGGGTCACCAGCGGCTGTGTGTTGGCGCTGTGCCCCTCGTGCTGGACCGGCTCGACCAGCTCGAGCGCCAGCACCGCCTCCTGCCCCACGGGCAGGTCCACGTAGGTGTCGTACACCGGATGCCCGCGCTCGGTCGACGGCCGGAGGGCGACGGGCCTGCCGTTGAGGGTCGCGGCGGTCAGTTGCG
>JALYNC010000029.1 GCA_030773415.1 Actinomycetota bacterium | reverse complement strand
TTCCCCGCACGCCGGCAACGGAGGACTCGGTTCGTCACCGCGGGCTGAAGGCTCCTCCTCCTCTCGGACAGGCAGGCTGCTACGACCTGGCGTCCGGGCCGAGGAGGCGGTCGAAGATGGTTCCGGTCGCGACGATCACCACGACCTTGTCGACGACGTCGATGGTCCATTCCTTCGTTGACCACGTCCACGGCTTGCCCAACCCGAGGGCGGTGATCATGACGAGATCCTGGGCGTAGATGGCGCCGAACGTCGCCGCTGCGCCGCGGGAACCCCGCAGACCGTTGTGGGCAGCCACACCGTAGGCGGCACCCCACATGGCGCCCAGAGCCGTGTGGGTCGCGTAGTTCAGGCGCTTCCTCCCGGCCTCACTGCTGGGCTCGACGGGCAGCAGCTTCTGCGCCAGGTCCGCCGGGCCGTAGCTGTCCTCCCGTTTCGTGATGGGCATCTCGACGAACTTCTGGAACGCGGTCATGACGACGCTGCCGGCCAGACCGGCCAGCGCGCCCCGGCCGACATTGGCCGCGAGCGAGGGACGTTTGGTTGCACGCTTGACAATCGACATGACGCTCGTCTACCCCACAGGATGCGCCTCATGCCTCACCGGACGAAGAGGATGACGAGCGGTGGCACCGCCACTGCTTCCAGCTCGGCTCCTGGTGATACCGGTGCGGTCGGCTGGGGCCGAGGGCACGAGAGCCCCGCTGCTCGAATCGCTCTTCGAGGCGCGCCCGGCGGGTTCCTCGGTCGTCGCAGCGGCATCGGTTCCGCTGACCCTGTTTCGTGAGGGGGTAACGCAGTCTCCATGAGTCTCACCACGGGCAGCGGCCCGTTCGGCCAGCGCCCCGGCGGCAGCTTCAACTTCGATCCGCACGCCCCGGAGCACGTGCTCTACCTGGAGCAGTCTCCGCGCCGGGTACGGGTGCTGCTGGGCGACGCGACGGTCGCCGACAGCGACGAGATACGGCTGCTGCACCCCCCAGGACGCACGCCGACCTACCTGTTCCCCCGCGAGGACGTGCGGACCGAGCTGTTCGAGCCCAGCGAGCACCGGAGCTCCGACCCAGGGATGGGTGAGCGCACCTACTGGAGCCTGCGGGCCGGTGACCACCACGCCCCGGACGCCGCCTACTCCTGGGAGCAGCCGCCTGACAGCGCGGCGGCGATCGCGGGGCGCGTCGCCTTCGACTGGGACTCGGTCAGGGTCTTCGAGGAGGACGAGGAGGTCTTCGTCCACCCACGCGACCCTTACACCCGCATCGACGTGCTGCGCAGCTCCCGGCACGTCCGGGTGACGGTCGCCGAGACGGTCGTCGCCGAGTCCACCCGACCGCGAATGCTCTTGGAGAGCGGGCTACCGGTGCGGTGGTACCTGCCACGCGAGGACGTCCGCACGGACCTGCTCGAGCCGAGCTACACGACCACCCGCTGCCCGTACAAGGGGATCGCGCACTACTGGTCCCTGCGGGTGGGCGATCGGCACGACAAGGATCTGGTGTGGACGTACCCGGAGCCCTTCCACGACGCCGAGGCCGTCCGCGGACTGATGTGCTTCCCCCAGGACCGGGTCCGACTGGAGATCACCAGCGCCAGCTGAAGCCGGAGCTTGCGAGGTAAGGCGAGGGGGAGGACGACTCTGCACCGCGGAGGTGCCCCCCTCGACCAGTACCGTCCGGGGCTCGAGCCGCAGCAGCGCGAGCGCCTGCTCGGTCAGCTCCTCGACCGACGTCGCGGGGATGTCCAGCAGAACGCCAGCTCAGCGGCGACCACCTCGAGGAACACCGCATCGGCGCTCACCGGGCCGGCGCGGTCCGCGGCCGCCTCCAGGCCGGCCACGTAGCCGGCGAACACCGCACGGTCCAGTGCTCGACGAATTCCGGTACTCCGGGGCGCCCGGCCGTGCACCGGACCACGCGTCGAGATGTGTCCGCTCGATCGTCCACGACGCGACCGAAGCTGTTCGGCACGTCAGCCGGGTCGAGGCGCTCGAGCAGCTCCACGTACCGCGCCGTGGCCGGCAGCGCCGGCGCCGGCAGGGTCCCGTCCCGGACGGCGTCCAGGAACGGGTGGCACACGGCACGGCGCCACTCGGCGGCGTGGCGCTGCAGCAGCTCGGCGACCGGCACGGCGGCGACTCCACGAGGTGGCTAGGGTGGGATTCGACACGGCCGGAGCCGTGTGCGGGAGCTCGGGGCAACCGGGCTGAGAGGGCGGCTGAGCGCGCCGCCGACTGCTCGAACCTGACCGGGTAATGCCGGCGTAGGGAGCGATCGTGAGCACGTCGGGCAGCATCCGCACGGCCGGCCCCACCCCGGAGGCGCCACTGACGACCGAGCTACCGCCGCGGACCCTCGGCCTGCGCGACGCCCTGGGCCTGTGGGGCAACCTCGGCGTCAGCCTGCTGCTGCCGGTGGCCGTCTTCGTCGTCCTCACGGGGCGGCCGCTGTCGGAGACCCTCGGCGTGATCGTCCCGGGTGCGCTCGTCGGGGCGGTGCTCCTGGGCCTGGCCGCGTCGCTGGTCGTGCTGCCGGGCCGGCGCCGGCGACGCCGCAGCGGAGTGGTCACGTGAGCCGGCCGCCCCTGGGACCGCTGCACGTCCTCACCGACGCGCGCGGCGGCCCGCAAGCTCTGGCGGCGGTGGCCGCGGCGGTGGCAGCGGGCGCGCCGGTCGTCCAGGTGCGCGAAGGACTGCACCGACCGGGTGCTCTACGAGTTCGCCGGCCAGGTGGTGGACATCTGCCGGCCGGCCGGCGCCACCTGCCTGGTCAACGACCGGGTGGACGTGGCGCTCGC
>JALYNC010000028.1 GCA_030773415.1 Actinomycetota bacterium | reverse complement strand
GGCTGGAACGCAGCAGCGTTCCGGCCCTTCTGGCGTATCGGGTGCGGGACTAGTTCTCGGCGTCGGCGTCCGCATCGCCGTCGATCCAGGCCATCATCGGGCGCAGCGACGCGCCGACCTGCTCGATGGGGTGCTTGGCGCCCTCGTCGGCGTACTTCTGGAACTGCACGCGGCCGGCCTTGTCCTCGGCAACCCACTCGCGGGCGAACGTGCCGTCCTGGATCTCGGTGAGGATCTTTCCCATCTCCGCCTTGGTGGCGTCGTTGATGACACGCGGCCCGCGGGTGTAGTCGCCGTACTCGGCGGTGTCGGAGATCGAATACCGCATGCCGCTGATGCCGCCCTCGTACATCAGGTCGACGATCAGCTTCAGCTCATGCAGGCACTCGAAGTACGCCACCTCCGGCTGGTAACCGGCGTTGATCAGCGTCTCGAAGCCGGCCTGCACCAGCGCCGACGCGCCGCCACAGAGCACGGCCTGCTCACCGAACAGGTCGGTCTCGGTCTCCTCGGCGAAGGTGGTCCCGATGACGCCGGCGCGGGTGCCGCCGATCGCCTTCGCGTAGGACAGCGCCAGGCCGAGGGCCTTGCCGCTGAAGTCCTGCTCAACGGCGACGAGGCAGGGGACGCCGCGCCCGTCGACGAACTGCCGGCGCACCAGGTGGCCGGGGCCCTTCGGGGCGATCATCGCCACGTCGACGTTCGCCGGCGGCTGGATGAAGCCGAATCGGATGTTGAACCCGTGCCCGAACAGCAGAACGTCGCCCTCGTTCATGTTGGGGGCGATCGACTCCTCGTAGAGGCGTGCCTGGGCGGTGTCCGGAGCGAGCACCATCACCACGTCCGCCTCGGCGCACGCCTCGGTGGGCGTGAGCACGCGCAGCCCCGCAGCCTGCGCCTTCGGGCGGCTGCGGGAGCGCTCGAGCAGCCCCACACGCACGTCGACACCGGAGTCGCGCAGCGACAGCGCGTGGGCGTGACCCTGGCTTCCGTACCCGAGGACCGCCACCTTCCGGCCGGAGATCAGTTCAAGGTCGGCGTCGTCGTCGTAGTAAATCTCGGCCATGGGTCAGGCGGTCCTCTCGATGCTGCGCAGGGATCTGTCGGTGATGGAGCGGGGGCCACGGCCGACCGCGACGAGCCCGGACTGCACCAGCTCCTTGATGCCGAACGGCTCGAGCACCCGGATGAGCGCTTCCAGCTTGTCGGCCGTGCCGGTGGCCTCGATCGTCACCGCGTCCGGTGCTACGTCGACGACCTTAGCGCGGAACAACTGCGCCGTTTCCAGCACGTGAGAGCGGCTGGTCAGATCGGCCCGGACCTTGACCAGGAGCAGTTCGCGCTGAACGGAGGTGGCCGGATCCAGCTCGACGATCTTGAGCACGTTGACCAGTTTGTTCAGCTGCTTGGTGACCTGCTCGAGCGGCAGGGCCTCGACATCGACGACCACCGTCATGCGGGAGACGTCTGCGTGCTCGGTGGGGCCGACCGCCAGCGAGTCGATGTTGAATCCGCGCCGGGAGAACAGCCCGGCGATGCGGGCCAGGACACCGGGCTTGTTCTCCACCAGCACCGACAGCGTGTGCTTGCTCATGCGTTCCTCTCAAGATGCGCTGTGCGGCGCTGCTGTTGTGGCGAGATCACGTGCGGTCCGCGTCGTCCCACGTCGGGGCGAGGTCCCGGGCGATCTGGATGTCGTCGTTGCTGGTGCCGGAGGGCACCATCGGCCAGACCATGGCGTCCTGGTGGACGATGAAATCCACGACCACCGGCACGTCGTCAACCGCCATCGCCTTTTCGATGGTTGCGTCAACGTCGCCGGGGTTGTCACAGCGCAGGCCCACGCAGCCGTACGCGTCGGCAAGCTTGACGAAGTCCGGCACGTAGTCCTGACGGCCGAGGTTGGTGTTGGAGTAGCGCGCGCCGTAGAACAGCGTCTGCCACTGGCGCACCATGCCAAGCGCGCCGTTGTTGATGATCGCCACCTTGATCGGGATGCCCTCCATCGCGCAGGTGGCGAGCTCCTGATTGGTCATCTGGAAGCAACCGTCGCCGTCGATGGCCCACACGGTCGAGTCGGGCTTGCCCACCTTGGCGCCCATGGCGGCGGGCACGGCGTAGCCCATCGTGCCGAGTCCACCGGAGTTCAACCAGGTGTAGGGCTTCTCGTAGTTGATGAACTGTGAGGCCCACATCTGGTGCTGGCCGACGCCCGCCACGTAGATGGCGTCGCTGCCGGCGATCTCACCGAGCCGACGGATCACGTGCTGCGGAGCCAGCGAACCGTCCTCGGGCTGGTCGTAGCCGATCGGGTACGTCTCCCGCCAGGTGTTGAGCTGGGCCCACCAGGCTGCGTAGTCCCCGCGCATCCCGGCGGCCTGCTCGCGCTGCACGGCGACGATGAGGTCGGTGAGGATGTCCTTGACGTCTCCGACGATCGGCACGTCGGCCGTACGGTTCTTGCTGATCTCGGCGGGGTCGATGTCGGCGTGGATGACGGTGGCGTCCGGCGCGAACGAGGCGAGCTTTCCGGTCACCCGGTCGTCGAACCGGGCGCCGAGGGTGATCAGCAGATCAGACTTCTGCAGCGCCGTGACGGCGGCCACCGCACCGTGCATTCCCGGCATGCCGAGGTGCTGGGGGTGGGAGTCGGGGAACGCGCCGATCGCCATCAGCGTGGTGACCACGGGGATGCCGGTCAGCTCGGCCAGCGTCCGCAGCTGCTCGGCGGCGCGGCCCTTGAGCACACCGGCGCCGACGTAGAACACCGGCCGCTTGGACGTCAACATCAGCCGGGCGGCTTCCCGGATCTGCTTGTTGTGCGGCTTGGACGCAGGCCGGTAGCCCGGCAGGTCCAGAGTGGGCGGCCAGGAGAAGCTGGTCTGGCCGACCAGGGCGTCCTTCGGAATGTCCACCAGGACCGGGCCCGGCCGGCCGGTCGAGGCGATGTGGAACGCCTCGGCGATCGCCCGCGGCACGTCGTCGGCCGACTTCACCAGAAAGTTGTGCTTAACGATCGGCATCGTGATGCCGCAGATGTCCGCCTCCTGGAAGGCGTCCGTCCCGATGAAGGCGCTGGAGACCTGACCGGTGATCGCGACCAGCGGGATGGAGTCCATGTAGGCGTCGGCGATCGGGGTGACCAGGTTCGTCGCGCCCGGGCCGGACGTCGCCATGCAGACGCCCACCTTGCCGGTGGCCTGCGCGTACCCCTCGGCCGCGTGCCCCGCCCCCTGCTCGTGGCGCACCAGGATGTGCCGGAGCCTGGTGGAGTCCATCAGCGGGTCGTATGCCGGAAGGATGGCACCGCCCGGCATGCCGAAGACGGTGTCGACGCCGACTTCCTCCAGCGACCGGATCAGGGACTGGGCACCGGTCATCTGCTCGGTCATGTGCTCTTCCTTTGTGCGTTCGCGACGGGCGTTCTAGGCGGGACTGCTAGGCGGACCAGGGGGTGTGCCGATCAGCGCCGGGGCAACAAAAAGCCCCCCGTGCCGAGGGCATTCGGAGGGCGACGCGCGGCGCAGGTCAGCGCACGCGCGGCGAGGGTACTACGACAAGACGCATGCATCCACGGTCGCGCAACGGCCGTCTCGTGTCAAGCGGGTGCCGGTTCGTTGCCGCGCCGGCGACTGCTGGCCCCGACGTCAGGTGCGGCGCTCCTCGCGCAGCGGCTTCACCGTCGCGGGAACCGCGGGGCACTCGACGAAATCGCAGCTGAACGTGCCGGAGTAGGCGAACAACGGCCCGAGCCGGGCGTTCGTCACGCGCACGTCGATGGTGTAGCAACTCCGCGCGTCGTCGTAGGTCTCGCGGAGCTCGGCGACGCCGGACAGCCCCAGCGGGAAGTTGAAGGCAATCGGGCCCTCGTAGAAGCGCTGCCCGGCCGACCGCAGGCACAGCGCACCCTCGTCGTCGACGCGGAGGTCCAGGTCGACGGCGAGGTGCTGGTGGGTGCCCAGATAGTCGACGATCCCGCTGCGCTGAGGCTCGTAGATCATCGTGGCGTCGAAGCGGCGCCGGCGCGTCCGGGAGATCTCGAAGGTCCGGACGAAGGTCAGTGTCTCTCGGCCGTAACCGTCGATGTAGGCGTAGTTGTCGATGGTGAACGGCACGTT
>JALYNC010000027.1 GCA_030773415.1 Actinomycetota bacterium | reverse complement strand
CCGAACGACCCTTGCCCGTGGGGCTACCAGGCCTTGCCCACACATGCTTCGGCATGCGTCGTGGGGATCGGCCGCCCCCGGTTCGCCGTCGGCCAGCAGTGCCGGGCACGCGATGGCGAGCCACGCGTCACCGTCCACTACGACCGGAACAAGGGCCAGAACGTGACTTCCGCTTGGGCTTCGGCGCTGACCGACTCCACGATCTGGAAGGATGGGACGAAGCGGGCAACCGGGTTGGGGCCTTCCGTAGCCGCACACCTTCGCAAGGCGCGCGCCGCCGCCGTGTACAGCGTCTCGCGAAAGGTGATCCGGCTTTCGCCGAACACTGCGCTGTCCACGCGGTCAGCTGGTCAAGGCGTCCCAGCGCTCGACCCGTGGATCGTCGGTCCCGAGCAGCGCGATCAGCCCGTCCCGCACGTGGTCGCGATCGACCGCGCCGGCGTCGACGACCGTGGCGATGTCCACCCAGTCCTTGGGCCGGTCGAACAGCGCTTTGAACAGCACCAGTTCGACCGGTCCCAGCACCCGGATCTGCCGGCCGGTGGCACGTCGCGGCTGCCGCGGGCCGCCTGCGCGTGCAGCGGCGCATAGTCGAGGAAGAGGTCGACCGGGGTGTCGTCCCACCACAGCCGGACCTGTCCCTCCCTGGCGATGACGTCCGCGGTGCCCGGCGGCACCGTCACGCCCGGCGGCAGCGCCGTCAGGACCGGTCCGGGCTCGGATGCGGGGACGAAGGCGTTCACATCGACGTCCCGGGTACCGCGAGGGTCCTCCGTGCAGTACGCCAGTGCGATCGCTCCGCCGAAGGCGTGGTCCACGCCGGCTGCTGTCAGGGCCTCGGACAAGGCGAGGACCTTCTCGACCAGCGTGGTCACGACGGCACCCGGGGATAGCGGAGCCCACCGCTGCGCCGGAACGGCAGCGCCTCAGCCAGACCGAGCACGTCCTCCAGACGTCGTGAGCGACGCAGCAGAGCCGCGTGCTCGGGCGATGCCGGCATGAGCTCCGTCCCGGCGGCCCGCAGCAGCCGGCCCAGGGTGGCGGCCGTCGGCTGCTTGCGTCCGGACTCGATCGCCGCGACGGCGGACTGCGACGTGCCGGCGGCTTCCGCCAGGACGCGCTGGCTCAAGCCGGCACGGGTGCGGGCTGTTCGCAGGAGTGATGCGGCGTCCATGCGTCGACGATATATCACTTCTGATATCGCCTCGCTGCCAAGTTTGCGCAGGAGTTCTCGTCAGGCTCGAGCTCCTCGACCCCTGGTCGGCCTGACGCCGACCCCGGCTGCCGGATCTCGCGGTCCCGGTTGCACGTCGAGGTGCAGAGTGGTGTGCATGGGCCGCATCACCATCGACATCGATGACGAGGTCATGCGCCGCGTCCAGGCGAGCTACGGCCTGCGCACGAAGCGGGATGCGGTCGACTTCGCGCTGCGTCGGCTCCTGGTCGAGCCCTTCACGCGGCAGGAGGCGTTGGCCGCCGAGGGCAGCGGATGGGACGGCGATCTGAACGAGCTGCGCGCGGGGACGGCCCCTCGCCGTTGATCGTCGTCGACACGTCGGCATAGGTCGAGTACCTCGGCAAGACCGGCTCGCCGGCGAACACGGCGCTCAAGCGCGCGGAGGCAGAGGATCAGCTCGGCGTCGTCGACGTGGTCCGCATGGAGCTGCTCGCCGGCGCGGGCAGCGACGAGCAGATCGCCACAGTCACCTGGCTGCTGGCGCGAGGAGTCGCACTCCCCACGCTGTCACCGGGCGACCACGAGAACGCGGCAAGCCTGTACCGGGCCGCCCGCCGTTACGGCGAGACGGTGCGGTCGATGATCGACTGCCTCGTGACCGCGGTCGCCGTACGCCTGGATGCTCCGGTGCTCGCCCAGGACCGGGACTTCCAGGTGCTTCGACAGGTCTGCCCCCTCCGGCTGGTGTGACGGTGCGGCGTGCCGCCGCTGCGCACGCCGGGGCCGGCCGTAGGCTCGGCGCTGTCTTCCCCAGACGTGGCGTGAGCGTGCAGGAGGGCAGATGGGCGGCAGGAAGTCGGGCTCGGTCGAGCAGATCGTTGGGCAGTACGCGATGTGGCTCGGCGGCGCCCGCGACGACGAGGCCCTCGGCAACCTGGACCTGATGCTGACGGTCCGCCGGGACTACCTCGGCAGCGACCTGCGCACCTGGCGCGAGGGTGAGATCCGCGAGCTGCTGCTTGGGGTCTTCCCGCGCAAGGTCCAGAGCGATCCGTCGCTGCTGCGCGACGGCCCGGCCGTCCTGGTGTCCTTCCTGCGTTACCTGGAGCAGACCCGGCAGCTGCGGGGCTCGGGGCTGTCTCGGTTGGAGGCGGAGCTCGCGGAGGTCGGCCCGCACTTCGCCTCGGCGATGCAGGACGCGTCCCGCTTCGGGATGGCGAAGTCGCTGTTGGCGTCGATGAGCGCCGAGGGGGTGGAGCTCGAGGACCCCGACGCGATCTCGGCATGGATCGAGGACTTCAACGCCCGGCCGTACGGCGAGCGGGCCGCGCTCACCGACGACGTCGTCCCGGCGCTGCCGCCCCCCGACCTGGTGCTGCCGCCGGTGACGCTGGCGAGCGAGCAGGAGCTGCACCGGGCCGCCGAGGCGGCGCCGCTGGTCGATCGGGTCAACGCGCTGCTGGCGTACGTCGGCCCGCAGGGCCGGGCGGTGACGCAGACCGGGGCGCTGCGGGTGCTCGACGCCAAGGCGCTGGCCGAGGTCTGCGGCGACCTGGAGCGGTTGCACCGGCCGGAGCGCTGGCAGCGTGAGGTACGGCGGATGGCCGACCTGCCCGGCGTCCACGAGGCGTACGAGCTGGCGGTGCTGGCCGACCTGCTGCACGTGAGCGCGACCCGGGTGCGGCGCGATCTGAGCTCCCCGGCGGTCGCCGACCCCGCCGCGATGGCCGCAGCGCTGGCCACCGCCGCGGTCGAGGTGGGCGTGTGGGTCGGGGAGGTGTCGGACCACATCGCCGACGTCGTCGAGGCGGTCGGCGAGCAGTTGCCGGGCGTGCTGTCGGCGCTCTACGCCGCCGGTGAGCCGGTGGGCACCGAAGAGCTTGCCGGGCACGTTGCCGACGAGATCGGCATCCCTGCGGACAGCACCTGGCGAGGCACGGTCCGGTCCTACCTCGAGCGGGCGTGCGCGCGGTTCGAGCGGCTGGGGATGCTGACCCGACTGGGCCTGCACGTGCCGCCGCGGCTGGCGGAGATGGGGCTGACCGACGAGCAGTCGACGAGCGTCAGCCTGACGCCGCTCGGCGTGTGGTGGTGGCGCGTACTGCTGGTCGAGAACGGCGTACGGGCTCCGTTGCTCGGGGAGCTGGCCGTCGCGTCGGCGGGTGGGCTGGCCGACGGGCTGCAGGGCTACTCGCAGGAGGAGGGACAGGCGGAGCTCGCCGCGTGGACCGCGGTGCGCGGCAGCGAGGAGGCCGCG
>JALYNC010000026.1 GCA_030773415.1 Actinomycetota bacterium | reverse complement strand
CTCGCCGGCGGCAGCCCCAGCGGCCCTCTGCCGCCGTGCCGCTGCGCTTGCCCCGGCGCCGGCGCTCACCAGCCGACGAGCAGACACAGGTCGCCCCGCAACTGCAGGTCGACCTTCCCGATCTGGCGGCTCGCCGGCGGCTGCGCTCGGCGGCGGGCACGACCGCAGGCCGTAGGCCCGGCGCATGGCCGCGGCGCCGTCCGCGCACCGGGTCGGCGCTCGTCACGCTGGTCGCGAGCCTCGTGCTGTTCGGGGCCACGGTGCTGTTCACCGGAGGAAGCGTGCCGGTGGCCGCGACGCGTGCCGTGCTGCCGTTCGCGGTCGAATCGCATCCCGGCAAGGGCCTGGATGTATCGCGGACGTGGGTGCTGGACGGCGAGCGCGGCGAACGGCTGCACGGGGAGCTGATCGTGGTCTCCCGGTCGCCGCAACCGGTGAGGTTCGAAGAAATCTTCCCGACCAGCCTGGTGGACCGAATCACCTCGGTGCGCTTCACTCCCAGACCGAGCGGCCTGGATTCGGAACGCCCGGTGGCGTCCTACTCGGTAGTCAACCCGGGGTCGACGGTGCTCTCGTACGACATCGCGGTCGCCGCGGGGCCGGTCACGGTGCAGCGGCTCCAGCGCTGGGCGGCGGCCCAGCAGCAGGCGGCCCATGCGTTCTACGCGGCCACGTCGGCCAAGCCGCCGGTGCTCCTGGCGGAGGTGTCACTGCGTCCGTCGG
Organism: Actinomycetota bacterium; assembly: GCA_030773415.1. Classification (GTDB taxonomy): domain Bacteria; phylum Actinomycetota; class Actinomycetes; order JALYNC01; family JALYNC01; genus JALYNC01. The sequence continues at coordinate 9,814 of JALYNC010000026.1, read as the reverse complement.
TGGTCCGCCTTGCCGTCGACGGGCCGCCGGCCCGGCTGCGGGTCACCGGCCGACGCACTGACGGCTCCCCGGCGCAGGCGGCAGACCTGGCGAAGGCCGTCTTCACCAGCCGCGACGAACGGGTAGTCACGGTCAGCCGATCGGGGGTGATCACGCCGGTGTCGGCGGGTCGCTCGCTGATAACCGTGCGGTTGGGTGCCCTCTCAGCGTCGGTGGCAGTGACGGTCAGTGCCTCGGAACGGGAGTCGTCGTCGTCGGCTGCCTCATCCAGTGCCACACCGACAACAACGGCCACGGCGGTCCCGGTTCCCGGCGGCGCCGCTCGGCCGGCACAGTCGGCCCCGCCCTCGCCGGCCCGCCCCTCGCCGGCCCGGCCCTCGCCGGGCGGCACGGTCAACCCGACGTCCGAGCCTTCTCCCACAGCTGAGCCGACGCAGGAGCCGACCGCCACGGTCAGTCCGACGGTCGAGCCGTCGGCCACGGCGACGGAGAGCCCGACACAGGACGGTGTCAAGCCCGTAGACGACGACGTCAAGCCCGTCAAGCCCGTAGACGACGACGTCAAGCCCGTCAAGCCCGTCAAGCCCGTAGACGACGACGAGGGCCCAGGTGACGGGAACGGGAACGGGAGCACGACCGGGCGCGGCTCCACGGCGTCACAGACGCCGGGCGCTGGCTAGAGGCCGCCGGGGTCGCTTCGGGAGAAGAGGGCAGCGGGCCGTGCAATTCGCCCGTCGGCCTGTGCTCAGGGCCGCCCTTCACACATGGCGGGCAGCCGCTCAGTTCAGTGTCATCGTCCGGGCCGTCCGTGTTCCTCCGCCTCGTCGGGAAAGCCCGGCACGGTGGGGTTGGGCAGAGTCGGCGGGATGCGTCGGATCGACGGTCTCGGTTCCAGTCTCAGTCTCGGTCTCGGTCTGGGTCGGTTCAGCGGTCTGCGTCGGGGTGGGGTCCGAGGTCGCCGTGGGCCACGAGGTGGCCGTGGGCCACGACGTGGCGGTGGGCCACGAGGCGGCCCTGGCCCACGAGGTGGCCGTGGAGCACGACGTGGGGGTGGGCCACGAGGTGGCCGTGGGCCACGAGGTGGCCCGTGGGCCGCGGCGTAGTCGGCTGAGGCGTAGTCGGCTGCGGCGTAGTCGGCCGCGGCGTAGTCGGCTGAGGCGTAGTCGCCCGCGGCGTAGTCGGCTGCGCGGTGGTCGGCCGCGGGGTGGTTACCCGCGGGGTGGTCGGCCGCGGGGTGGTCGCCCGCGGGGTGGTCGGCCGCGGGCTGGCCGGTCGCGGTGTCGGCTGGGCGGAGGCGGTGCGCGGCGTCGAGCTCGCCGACGGGCGAGCAAGGGACTGGTTGCCGTTGCCGTTGCCGTTGGAGCTCGCTTGGCCCGGCGAGCGACTCGCCACCGGCCCGGAACCGGCGCCCGAGGTCGACTCGGACGTCTCACCGTCGGCGCCGGGGCTTGGGGTGCCGCTCGGGCCGATGAACGGCAACGTCGGCAGCGACTGCGATGCGGCCGGGGACTCGGACGCGTCGGGGGCGGCCTTGAGGCGGAGCTTCTCGCCGCCGTCACCGCCGCCGCAGCCCGCTGCGAACAGCGCGACGGCGGCCACCGCCGCGAGCGGCTTGTTACGGAGCATGAAGCCTGGGCCTCCTGAAAGCGGGCATCGACGAACAGTTCCCCCGGGGACACCTTACGACGGCGTGTCGGTGATCGCCGAACCACGCTGGTACTGACGTACCGTCGAAGAACTGCTGATCTCGGGAGGGCGAACATGGACGACAGCAATCTCCGGTCGGACAACAATCGCGGTCAGTGCCGTACTGCTACGGCCGACGAGCCGGCGGGTCACCCGCGACCGCAGCTGCGCCGTGACGGCTGGACCTGTCTGGACGGCCGCTGGGACTTCGCTCAGGATCCGCGAGCGGAGTGGCTTCAGCCCACCGACGTGCAGTGGCACAGCAGGATCACCGTTCCGTACTCGGTGGAGACACCGGACAGCGGGATCGGCGACACGGCCTTTCACCTTGCCGTGTGGTACCGGCGTTCCGTCGAGGTGCCACCCGCTCGGCCCGGTGAGCGGCTGTTCCTGTACTTCGGTGCGGTGGACCACAGCTGCTCCGTCTGGGTCGACGGCAAGCTCGCCGGAACGCACGAGGGCGGGTATACGCCGGTGCGCCTGGACGTGACCGAAGCGTTGGCCAGCCCCGGGCCGCACGAGCTGGTGGTCCGCGCCTACGACGACCCGTCGGATCTGGCCAAACCGCGGGGCAAGCAGGACTGGGAGCTGCACCCGCACGTCATCTGGTATCCCCGCACCACCGGAATCTGGCAGAGCGTGTGGCTCGAGCGTGCCCCGCAGGTGCGGGTGGAGAATCTGCAGTGGATTCCGGAGCTGGAGTCGCTGTCCGTCGGCATGGCGTTGCGGCTCACCTGGGCGGGGCGCAGCGGCCTGCGCATCCGCGTCCGGCTGCGACATGCCGAGCTCGAGCTGGCGGACGACACCATTGCCGTGACCGGGGAGACGGTGGAGCGCGTGTTGCGCCTCACCGGTCACCGGGTGGAGACCATGTACGGGCGTCTGGCGTGGAGCCCAGAGAATCCCGCCCTGATCGACGCGCTGGTGGAGCTGCTGGACGCGGACGGCGCCGTCCTGGACACCGTGCGCAGCTACACGGCCCTGCGCAGCGTCTCGATCCGCGGCGGCCGGTACCTGCTCAATGGCCGCCCCTACTACTTGAAGCTGGTGCTTGATCAGGGCTACTGGCCGCGCAGCGGCTACACCCCTCCCAGCACCGACGCACTCCGCCGGGACGTCGAGCTCACCAAGGCGCTCGGGTTCAACGGCGTCCGCAAGCACCAGAAGGTGGAGGACCCGCGGTATCTCTACTTCGCGGACGCTCTCGGCTTGCTGGTGTGGGCGGAGCTACCGCCCGCGTACCGGTTCGATGCCCGGGCGGTCCGGCGGGCGGTCTCCGAGTGGGGGGAGGTCATCGCGCGGGACGCGAGTCACCCCTGCATCGTCACATGGGTGACGTTCAACGAGTCGGCCGGCCTGCCCGATCTGCCGCTGCGCCCGGACGTCCGGGCCTTCGTACGGGCTGTGACGCATCTCACGCAAGCACTTGATCCGCACGTCCGGCCCATCCTGGCCAACGACGGTTGGGAGAACCTCGGCGGCGACCTGCTGGGCGTGCACGATTACGAGCAGGATCCGGCGTTGCTCGCGTCGCACTTCGGTCGGAACGAGATCACCGAGACCCTGGTGGGCTTCGGGGTACATGGCCGCGTCAGTGCCCTCGATGATCCAGGGCTCGAGGTGCAGACGCCGCGGGCCCAGGGGCACCGGCCAGTGGTGCTGACCGAGTTCGGCGGCATCGGGTACGAGGTGGCGGGCAGCGCGAAGGGAATCCTGTACAACGACGCAGTGACCGCCCCGGACGCCATGCAGCACAACAGCTACATGGAGGCGTGGGGGTACTCGGCGGTGCAGACGTCGGAGGCGCTGCTGACCCGGTACGCCGCCCAGGTGCGCGCCGTCCGGGCAGTACCGGGCCTTGCCGGCTTCTGCTACACCCAGCTGACCGACACGTATCAGGAGGTCAACGGGCTGCTCACCGCCGACCGCGATCCGAAGACGCCGCTAGCTTCGCTCGCCCGCGCAACGGCCGGTGCCGGAGTGGCCGAGGCGCTCGGAGCCGGCGCTGCGGCCCCAGCCTGAGCTGAATAGACCCACGGGGTGAGCAGCGAGTAATCACTGCGCGCGTGGAGACGCAAGGGTCTTAAGTCCGGACTACTGGAAGAACCACACGGAGAGCTGGCAGGGGTACAAGGTCACCACGACGTTGGATCGTGATCTTCCGCCTACCGCCGGAGCTGGCCTCCTTCTCCGACGTGACGATGGAAGAGGCGTTGCAGGGAGGCGGCGGCAAGGGCGTCGACGGCGCGGCCACGATTCTGTTCCGTGCGGCCGTCGCTTCCTACCTGAACGCGGCTCACGACGAGATCGGCTACCCGTACCGCCGGTTCGACAGCCCGTGTTTCCTCAGCGCAAGGTGAACACCGCGCTCGCGTCGCTCGACCGCCACCGGATGCTTGCCCTCGCCGACAAGATGGACGCCGCGAACAACCTTGGCTGGCCGCTGAACTGAGGCTCGCCGCCATGCGGCACGGCGGCACCGCGAGCCCGCGGCACCACAGAACCGCCTGGAGGCGCGTGCCGGACATCGGCCCGGGACGCGCCTCCAGCCATGCCGTCCCGGAAATGGCCGGGCGCCGCTTCAGTTCCGTGCCTGATCGGCCGAGACATATCTCGGCGGTCGCTCCGCGACCCGATCGGGAGGTTCTCATGGTGCTGCTGACGGTCCTGCTGGCATGGTGCGCCACCAGCGTTGTTGCCGCTGTCGCTGTCGGTCCTGTACTCCGGGGGATGACCGCGCTCGCCGCCCGGCACGAGGCGCGCCCCGCCATCGTCCCGCCCACGGAGCTGTCGCAGGCTTCCTGACGTTCGACCGGTTCGCGGGCCCGGCTGTCGCTCTCTTGCGCCCGGTGCCCAGCGTCTCGGCGGCTGCCAGGGCTCAGCTGTAGCTCTGCTCCGGGCCCGGGTAGCGCCCCTCCCGGACGTCCTCTGCGAAGGCGGTGGTGGCCGCCGTCAGCAGGGTTCGGAGCTCCAAGTAGCGCTTGAGGAACTTGGGCTGCCCCGTGCTCAACCCGGCGAAGTCCTGCCAGACCAGCACCTGAGCGTCGCAATCGATGCCCGCGCCGATGCCGATGGTCGGGATAGTGAGCGCCGCCGTCACCGATGCGGCGAGATCGGCCGGAACGACCTCCAGCACGACGGAGAACGCACCCGCCGCCTCCAGCGCCTTGGCGTCGGCCAGTAGCTGACTGCCGGCGTCGCCCCGGCCCTGCACCCGGTAACCACCGAAGACGTTCACGCTCTGCGGGGTGAGGCCCAGGTGGGCCATCACCGGAATGCCGGCATCGACCAGCGCCTGCACCTGGGCAACCACCCGGGCGCCACCTTCCACCTTCACCGCCTGGCAGCCGGTCTCCTTGAGGAACCGGGCGGCCGTGTCCAGCGCCTGGGGAACCGACGCCTGGTAGGAGCCGAACGGCATGTCGGCGACCACCATGGCCTGTCTCGAGCCGCGCACCACGGCCCGCACGAGGGGGATCATCTCGTCCACCGTGACCGGCAGCGTGGTCTCGTACCCGTACACGGTGTTGGCCGCGGAGTCCCCGACGAGCAGCACCGGAATGCCGGCCTCGTCGAACACGCTCGCGGTCAGGACGTCGTAGGCGGTCAGCATCGCCCAGCGCTCTTTGCGCACCTTGGCGGCGGCGAGATCGCGGACGTTGACCCGGCGGTTGCGGTGGCCCCCATAGAGGGTGGGCTCCGGCGTGGATGACGACATGGGAACTTCACTCCGATCTCGAAGCGCAGCTCGGCGTCCCCGGATGCGCCACATCCTGCCAGCGCGCGTTCCGGGGCGCACCCGTGCCACCCGGGCACCCGCCGCCATGCCGGTACGCTCGGCCGGACCCGCACGCAGCCGCGCGGCCAGGACGACGAGCCGGGGGATCGGCCAGCAGTGACCGAGAACTGGCAGCCCCGAACGGACTCGGCGGGGTCGCCGATCCCCGCCTCGACCCCGGTCCCAGCCGAGTCGCCCGCCGACGGCGACTCGGGGCCCGTTCGGACCGCGAGGCGTGCGCCGGGGCGTCCCCGGGATCCCGACGTGGAACGGGCGATCCTCGAGGCGACACTTGACCTGCTCGCCGAGGGGTCGTTCGCCGGCTTGTCCATCGAGGCGGTAGCCGCGCGCGCCGGCGCCGGGAAGGCAACGGTGTACCGCCGCTGGCAGAACAAGGAGCTGCTCGTCATCGACGCGGTGGCGACGCTGACCGAGCCGGTGCCCCCCGTTCTGTGCGGGGACCTGCGCACCGATCTGGTCTCGCTACTGGAGAGCGTGTGGCGCAATGCCGGCTCCACCCGCGCCGGCCGCATCCTGCCAGGGCTCCTCGCCGAGCGGGCGGGCGGCGGACAGCTGTTCCGGCTCTATCAGGAGCGCGTGATCACCCCGCGTCGCCAGCGGTTCCGTTCCGTGCTGGAGGCCGGCATGGCCGCCGGATCCCTGCGGCCCGATCTCGACGTGGAGCGGGCGATCGATCTGCTGGTCGGGCCGGTGCTCTACCGGTCACTGCTGGGCGCCGGACGGGGACCCGTTCGGGAGCATCAGCCGGCGGCAATCGTTGACGACGTCCTGCTGGGGCTCCGGGTACGGCCGGCGAGCGATCAACCGGCTTGATCCGGTCGCAGCATCTCCGGTTCCGGGACGGACGGCGCGGCGATCTCCCGCCAGCGGCTGGTGATGGGCAGTCGCCGGTCCCGCCCGAAGGCGCGCAAGGAGATCTTCGGGCCGGGAGGGTACTGGCGTCGCTTGTACTCGGCGCCATCGATGAGCCGGATCACCCGCTCCACCACCTCCGCGTCGTGGCCGGCCGCGATCAGCGCCTCCCCGCCTTGGTCCCGCTCGACGTAGTCGTCGATCACCCGGTCGAGAGTCGCGTAGTCGGGCAGGCGGTCGCTGTCGAGCTGGCCCGGAGCCAGCTCCGCGGACGGCGGCTTGGAGATGCTGTTCTCCGGAATGGGCGGGTTGTCCGGAGAGCAGGAGTTGCGCCAGCGGGCCAGCTCCCAGACCAGGGTCTTGGGCACGTCCTTGATGGGCGCGAAACCGCCGGCGGAGTCGCCGTACAGCGTCGAGTACCCGGTGGCCAGCTCGCTCTTGTTACCCGTGGTCAGCACCAGGTGCCCGTGCTGGTTGGAAAGCGCCATCAGCGTGGTGCCGCGCACGCGTGCCTGCAGGTTCTCCGACGCCAGGCCGTCGAGCGCGATGCGGTCCTCGTAGGCCCGCACCATCGGGTCGATCGGGATCACGTGCCAGCGCAGGCCCTGCCGTCGGGCGAGCTCCTCGGCGTCGGCGAGCGAGTGCTCGCTGGAGTACCGGCTGGGCATCGCGACGGCATGTACCGCCTCGGCCCCCAGCGCGTCCCGGGCGATCGTCGCCACCAGGGCGGAGTCGATGCCGCCGGACAGCCCCAGCACCACCGAGGAGAAGCCGTTCTTGTGGACGTAGCTGCGGGTGCCGGCGACCAGGGCGGCGTACACCTCGGCGGGGTCGGTGAGCCGCCGCGCGACGCCGGCGCGCTCCGGCGGGTACGGCGGCAGCGGATCCGTGGAGATCGTCGCCCGGGCCACGGTCATCACCGACCCGTCGCCGGCATCGACGTTGCCGGTGCGGTTGTCGAAGGCCTGGGGCAGGTCCAGATCAGCGGTCAGCAGACCCTGCTCGAACTGCGGTGCCCGGGCCAACAGCTGGCCCTGGGTGTCGACGACCAGCGAGTCGCCCTCGAAGACCAGCTCGTCCTGGCCGCCGATGAGGTTGACGTAGGCGAGTGTGGCGCCTGCCTCCCGAGCGCGACGGGCGCTGAGCTCGAGCCGCACGTTGCTCTTGCGCCGCTCGTACGGTGACCCGTTCAGGCAGACCAGCAGACCCACATTCGCCCGGGCGGCGACAGCGACGGGACCGCCGTCCTGCCACAGGTCCTCGCAGATCACCAGGCCGACGTCTACACCGTGCACCCGGACCACCGGCATTGCTGTCCCGGGCACGAAGTACCGGCGCTCGTCGAACACGCCGTAGTTCGGCAGGTGGTGCTTGGCGTAGCGGGCCACCACCCGGCCGCCGTGCAGGACGGCCGCCGCGTTGTGCGGCTCGCCGGCCGGCCGCCCGAGGCGGGCCGGTGCCGGATCTCCGCCACCGAGGTAACCGACCACGACCACCAGACTGCCCAGTGCCGCTGCCGCCAATTGCCGGGCCAGGCTGTCGACGGCCGACGCGGACGCCTCGAGAAAGGACCGCCGCAGCACCAGGTCTTCCGGCGGATAGCCGGGAATCATCATCTCGGGAAACGCGACAAGATGGGCGCCGCGCTCGGCCGCGTGCGCCGACCAGCGCAGCACGGTGTCCACGTTGCCCGGGAGGTCACCCACGGTGCTGTCGACCTGGGCGAGGGCGACACGCAGTTGAGGCACGCCAGCTCCTTTTCATCTCCGATGCCCGGCCGACTGCCTTCGCGGCTAGATGCGGGCGCTACGAACCGTCCCCATCTTCGTCCTCCGGCTGCGGGAAGCGTCCACCCGCCGGTACAGCAGCCCCGTCGGGAACCGTGGCGGCGCGCCCGATCAACGTGATCTCGCCGTCGCCACTTTCGCCCACCTGGGCATCGGCGCCCACCACGCTGTGTGCGTCCACCACCGCCCGGGTCACCCTGGCGCCGGCCCGGATGACCGCGTCCTGCAGCACCACCGAGTCCACGACGACGGCGCCGGCCTCCACCACCACGCCCCCGGCCAGGACGGAGCGCTGCACACTGCCCGCGACCGAGCTGCCCGAGGAGAGCAGGCTACGGCTCACCTCGGCACCTTCGGATACCGCCGCCGGCCCGCGCCGGCCGCCGGAGGTCAGGATCGGCCAGTCGCCGGCGTCCAGTTCGATCGGCGGCTGGTCGGCGAGCAGCTCCATGTGCGAGGACCAGTAGGACTGCACCGTTCCGACGTCACGCCAGTAGCCGTCGAAGGCGAACTGCCGGGCGACGCCGTCCTGTACGAGGTGGGGCAGCAGCGCGGTTCCCAGATCGGCCAGCCCCTCCTCGGGATCGGCGTCCGGTGCGAGCTCCTCGAGAACGGTCAGCATGCGTTCGGGGTCGAAGACGAAGACCTCGTTGGCGACGAGATTGCCCTTCGGCGACTCCGGCTTGTAGGCGTAGTCGGTTATCCGACCGGAGTCGTCCACCTGTACCACCCCGTAGCGCGAGGCGTCCTCCGGCTGGACCTCCGTGGTAACCATCGTGACGCCTGCACCGGTGCGCAGGTGCTCGGCCACCACCTCGGAGTAGTCGAGCTTGTAGACAGCGTCGGCGCTGACGACGATCACTGCGGCAGCGTCGAAGTCGCGAATCAGCCTGCGGTATCGGAACAACGCGTCCGCGGTTCCCTTGTGCCAGCCCTCGCCCTCGTGTCCCAGCGACGGATGCAGCACGAGCAGCCCACCGGTGCTGCGGTCCAGATCCCAGGGCCGGCCGTTGGACAGGTGGTCCGACAGGGAGACGGGGTGGAACTGCTCCACGATCCAGACGTCAGACAGCCCGGCATGCCGGCAGTTGCTGAGCGGGAAGTCGATCAATCGGTAGTTGCCGGCGTAGGGCACAGCGGGCTTGGCCCGGTCATCGGTGAGCAACTCCAGGCGGCCGCCGGCCCCGCCGGCCAGGATCATCACGAGGATGCGTGGGGGAGCCAACGAGATCTACCTCCGGGTCGGGGTGTCCGCCGGCGCCGGTTCCGGCGCCGCGTTCCCGGGTGCTTTCCCCTCCGGCGAGCGTCCTACCTGCTTTTGGTCGGCGGTGCCGGACGGCTCCACGTCCTGCCGATAGGGCGCGGTGACCGTCCAGGCGGCGGTGAACAGCAGGAACCGGAACAGCACGTTGGTCCAGATCAGCAGCCCCAGGCCGGCGGCGAGTGTCGCGCCGTACACCCGCGCCCCCTCGTAGGTGAAGCGATCGAGGTAGTAGATGCCGGCGAACTTCAGCAGCTGCAGGCCGACGGCGCCGAACAGCGCTCCGCGCAGCACCCGGCGCAGCGGCTCGGACACCTGCGGCAGCCGGAGGAACAGGTAGGACAACAGCGCCACGTCGGTCGCGACGGACAGCACCAGCGACACCAGGCGCAGCACCACCTGGGACGTGGGGTCGTCGGCGGCGAAGCC
>JALYNC010000025.1 GCA_030773415.1 Actinomycetota bacterium | reverse complement strand
CTGCGCTACGGGACGGCGGGGCGTCCCGAACGGCGGTATCGCTGGACCGCTGGCTGATCAAAGGTGGCCTGGCGACGGCACGTGTCCCGAGGCCGGTTAGCGGGGGCAACGTTCGGCACAGCGGACTTCCGTCGGGCGCGGCCGGCGAAGTCGTTCCAGCGCGCGACCCTCAGTCGCGCATGCCCTGACGGAGTTGTTCGAGCGCGTCCTCGGTCAACCGGGCGCCTTCGGCGACGTCACAGCCGACCTCCATTGCGGCACCGACGGGACCTTCGGCGTAGCCAAGCGCTGCCACTACGGCGGCCCGGTGCTCAGGGCCGAGCGCGGCCAGCTCCTCGTACAGCCGCGAGCGCAGCTCGGCGTCCGCCGCGCCCTCTGGATCCAGCTGCCCGGTGATCTCAGCAATCTTGTGGGGCGGCAGCCGGAGCGGCCTGGGGTGGTCTGCGGGCATCGGCGTCCTCCCTCCGGGTCTCGATACGACGATGCGTTGCGCTGGAACGGACCGTCGCGGTGCCGGGTGACGCCCCGATATGCCGACGCCGACCATCCCGGTTGCCCGGGACGGCCGGCGCGTCAACCTGTCAGGTCGCCTCACGGCGGTGTGTCGCTCGTAGCGACTGTTTTGGGACCGGGGGCCATGAATCAGGTTGACGGACTCCATGAAACCACGACTTGCCCCCTGGTGTTTCGCTGCTGCCACAGCCCGTGGAAGTGGATCCAATCACCACAAATGTGGCACCCGAGACGAAAGCCCGCGGCTGACGGGGAGCGCTCCGGTTCTGGGAGACCGCGCGTGGCGCCCAGCGGGACAGCAGGCCTCAGCGGGACAGAGGCTCGTCGAGCTGTTCCTAGCGCTCGCGGACGCCGGCCTCCATGCCGCCGGCCAGGAAGGCGTCCCGCGCCTCGAGCGAGTCCACCAGCGAGGTCGCGGTCAGCCGCATACGGCCGCCGCCCAGGTCCTGAAGGACGAGCCGCTCGAGGGCTACGCCGTCCGGCTGTCCACCCCGACCTGTCTGCGTTCAGTCGGCTGAAGACCGACCATGAACGTGGACTAGATCGGTGACGATGGTGACGGGAAGCGCTGCCGCGGGGTGCGACGTCCGGCGGCGAGCCCGAGCCCGACGAGTTTTCGGATCGTGACGATCGTGGCGGCAATCGCGAGGGCGCGCCACGACGCGTCCGCCGACAGCCGCAGGAGTCCGGCCGCCAGCAGGAGGTCGAGCAGGACCGGCAACGCAACCCAGGGGCTCCCGGTGGCCAGAAGGGTGAGCGCGGCGACAAGTAAAGCGCTCGCGACCAGGACGGGCACCAGCGACGCCACGACGCCGGCGGTCATCGCCTGGTCTGTGACGTATCAGACTCTGGCGGCTCGCCAGCCGCGACGGCGACGCGTGCTTCTTTGTCGGTGACCCGGGCTCTCACGAGCGCCGGGGGAGCGCAGCCCTCTCGTACTGCGACGGCCATGGCAGCTGGACTCCCAGGGCGTCGGCGGCGTGCCGCGGCCAGTAGGGGTCGCGCAGCTGTGCCCGCGCCAGCAGCACCGCGTCGGCGGCTCCGGAGGTCAGAACCTGCTCGGCCTGCTCAGGTTCGGTGATCAGCCCGACTGCGCCGGTCGGCAGGCCGGTCTTCTCCCGGATGGCACCCGCGAACGGCACCTGGTATCCCGGGCCGACGGGAATCGGGGCGGACGGCACCAGCCCGCCGGTCGACGTGTCCACCAGGTCGACCCCGAGATCGGCGGCTGCCTGGGCAAACAGGATCGTGTCGTCGAGGCTCCAGCCGCCAGCCACCCAGTCCGTGGCGGAGACGCGCAGCAGCAGCGGCCGATCCTGCGGCCACTGCTCGCGGACGAGCGCGATCAGTTCCAGCGGGAAGCGCATCCTGGCGTCCAGGCTCCCGCCGTACCGGTCGGTGCGGACGTTCGACAGCGGGCTGAGGAACTGGTGCAGCAGGTAGCCGTGCGCGGCGTGCACCTCCACCGTGTCGAACCCCGCCTCGAGGGCGCGGCGGGTGGCGGCCGCGAAGTCGTCCCGGACGTTCGCGAGCCCGGCATCGTCCAGCGCTAACGGTGCCGGCAGCTCACCGAACGCCGGGGCCGACGGAGCGACGGGCTGCCAGCCGCCGCCGTCCGCCGGGACGGATCGGCCCCCGATCCACGGCGGCTCGGTGGACGCCTTGCGGCCCGCGTGCGCCAGTTGCACGCCGATCGGGACGCCGGCGCTGCGCGCGAAGTCGGTGATCCTGCGCCAGGCGTCGACCTGCTCGTCGTTCCACAGCCCCGTGTCGGCGGGGCTGATCCGGCCCTCCGGCGAGACGGCCGTCGCCTCGGTGAGGATGAGCCCGGCGCCGCCCACCGCCCGCGAGCCGAGATGCACCAGGTGCCAGTCGTTCGGCACGCCCTCGACGGCCGAGTACTGGCACATTGCCGCCACCCAGGCCCGATTCGGAAACGTCAGCCCCCGCAGGGTGAGCGGCCGGAACAGCTCCGCCATGTCCGCGCGCCTAACCGCGGTAGACGTGCGGCATCAAGGCGTTTTCCGGGATCACGCCGAGCCGGCCGGCCTGAAAGTCCTGCATCGCCTCGATCACCTGCTCGCGGGTGTTCATCACGAACGGGCCGTATTGGGCGATCGGCTCGCGGATCGGACGTCCGCCGAGAACGAGCACCTCAAGAGCCGGCATGTTCGCTTGCTGCCGGTCGCCTCCGGCAATCGCCAGGTAGTCCCCGGCGCCGAGGACGGTCAGCTGCCCGGTGCGCACCGCCGCGCCGGCGCTGCTGCTGGAACCTCCGACGAACCCGGCGCCGGCCAGCACGTAGACCAGCGCGTTGTACTCCTGCGGCCACGGCATCGCGAGCCGGGCACCCGGTGCGACGGTCGCGTGCACGACATTGATCGGCGTACGGGTGGAGCCCGGCCCACGATGGCCGGCGAGCTCCCCCCCGATCACGCGCACCAGCGCGCCGCCGTCCTGGGACGACAGCAGCCGCACCTGCCCGGCCTCAAGGCTCTGGTAGGCGGGCGCGGCGAACTTCTGCGCCGCCGGCAGGTTGACCCACAGCTGGACGCCGTGGAACAGCCCGCCGCTCATCACCAGCGCCTCGGGCGGCGTCTCGATGTGCAGGATGCCGGCGCCCGCCGTCATCCACTGGGTGGCCCCGTTCTCGATCACACCCCCGCCGCCGTGCGAGTCCTGGTGCTGGAACGTGCCGTCGAGCATGTAGGTGACGGTTTCGAACCCGCGGTGGGGGTGCCAGGAGGTGCCGCGAGGCTCGCCGGGCGCGTACTCGACCGCACCGAGCTGGTCCATGTGCAGGAACGGGTCCAGGTCGCGCAGGTCCACACCGGCGAACGCGCGTCGCACCGGGAAGCCCTCGCCCTCCATGCCCGTCGGCGCAGTGCTCAGCGAGCGGACCGGCCGCGCGACATCGCCCAGCGTCGGGGCGGGGATGCGCGGCAGCTCGAGCGGGTCGGCGGTGACAGCCGGCATGGACGTCCTCCACTAGTTGCACGTTCAAGTACTTATGACAACTCGTGACATGAACAATGTGTTCCAGCCGTCGACCGGGCCCGTGCTGCCGTGGTGGAGTGTCGGGATGACGCGATCGCAGGCTGCCCCAGCAGCGCCTCGCCGGCGTCCGGACACCGAGCTCGTGCTGCGGTATGCCGCTTTCACCTCAACCCCTGGCGGCGGCAATCCGGCCGGCGTGGTGCTCGACGCCACCGGCCTGACCGACGACGATATGCAGCGCATCGCCGCCGAGGTCGGGTACTCCGAGACGGCCTTCCTCTTTCCGGCGCCGCCTGAGGAGACGCCGGACGAGCTGCGCCGCGGGCCGGCCCGGGAGTTCACCGTCCGGTACTTCAGCCCGCTGGCGGAGGTGCCGTTCTGCGGGCACGCGACCATCGCTACCGCCGTCGCCTATGCCGAGCGGCACGGCTCCGGTGAGTTGTCGCTGCGGACGAGGGCCGGCTCGGTCGCGGTCTCCACCGCTCACGAGGACGGCCGGTTCTCCGCGACGCTGGTCAGCGTTCCGCCGGCGGTGCGGCCCGTGCCCGCAGCTGCCCTCGAGGCGTCCCTGGCAGCGCTGCGCTGGGAGGCCGGCGACCTCGACCGGGCTCTGCCGCCGCGGATCGCGTACGCGGGCGCGTCCCACTTGGTGCTGGCCACCGGCTCCGCGCAGCGGCTGGCGCGCCTGGACTACGACATGGCGGCTCTGGGGACCGTGATGGCGGAGCACGACTGGACCACCGTCACGCTGGTGCAGCGAACCGGCGGGACGGAGTTCGTCATGCGCAACCCCTTCCCGCCGGGAGGCGTCTACGAGGACCCTGCCACGGGCGCTGCCGCGGCGGCGCTCGGCGCCTACCTTCGCCAGCTCGGCGCGATCCGGCCGCCGGTGCGCCTCACGATCTCCCAGGGGACACACATGGGACGGCCAAGTGAGCTGATCGTCGACGTGGGTCCGGACGCCGGCAGTCCGGTGTCCGTGACGGGCGCGGCGGCGGCGATCGGCCCCGGGCATCTCCGTCCCGGCAGCGGCCCGGGCGAGCAGTGGGGCGGGACGTGAGCTCCGCCGGCCCGCCGCCGGCAGACGCCCACGCACCCGCTGCCGCCGCGGCGCCCCGGGTTATCGACCTGAACGCCGACGTGGGGGAGGGCTTCGGCCGGTGGTCGCTCGGTGACGACGAGGCGCTGCTGAAGGTCGTCACCAGCGCCAACGTGGCGTGCGGATTCTTCGCGGGTGACCCCAGCGTCATGCGCGGGACGTGTCAGCGTGCGGCGGGCCTCGGCGTGGCGATCGGAGCGCAGGTCGGCTACCGGGACCTGGCGGGCTTCGGGCGCAGGTTCGTGGACGTGCCGGCGCCGCAGCTGCGCGACGACGTGCTGTACCAGATCGGCGCGCTGCAGGCCTTCGCCGCCGCGGCCGGCACCGAGGTGAGCTACGTCAAGCCGCATGGCGCTCTGTACAACGCGATCGTGTCGCACGAGGGGCAGGCGGAGGCTGTGGTGCGGGCGGTCGCCGACTTCCGCCCCGGCCTGCCCGTGCTTGGGCTGCCCGGATCGGCCTGGCTGCGCCTCGCCGAACAAGCCGAGCTGGCGCCGGTGCCCGAGGCGTTCGCCGATAGGGCGTACGCCGCCGACGGCACGCTCGTGCCGCGCAGTGAGAGCGGTGCCGTGCTCGACCATCCCGGCCGCATCGCCGCCCGCTGCGTGCAGCTCGCCACGAGGCGCCAGGTGCTCGCCATCGACGGCTCCACCGTCGATGTGGACGCCCGCTCGATCTGCGTGCACGGCGACACCCCAGGCGCGGTGGACGTGGCCCAGACGGTGCGGATGGCACTGCAGGCCGCCGGTTTTCGGCTCGCGTCGTTCACCAGCGCCTCCGCCGGCCGCGCGCCGTCGCCCGGTGCTATCGCCGACACGGGGACCCCGCGTTGAAGGTGCTGCCGGTTGCCGACTCCGGGCTACTGGTCGAGCTGCCCGACCCGGATCAGGTGCTTTCCCTGTATCGCGCGCTGTCCGAGAGCCGGCCGGCCGGGGTCACCGACATCGTGCCGGCCGCGCGAACCGTGCTGCTCACCGGCGACGCGCCGTTCCCGGCCGCGGCGGTGGCCCGCGCGGTGCGCGCCCTCGACCTGGCGGCGGTGCCGGCGCCGGTGCTGGAGACCGTCGAGATGCCGGTCGTCTACGACGGACCCGACCTGGACCACGTCGGGCAGCTGACGGGCCTGGGCGTCGAAGAAATCGTCCGGTTGCACCTGAGCAGCACCTGGCAGGTCGCCTTTACCGGCTTCGCTCCCGGATTCGGTTACCTGTCCGGCGGCGACCCCCGGCTGCAGGTACCGCGGCGCGACGAGCCGCGCACCCGCGTGGCCGCCGGCGCCGTCGCGCTCGCCGGTCCGTACTGCGGCATCTACCCGCGCGAGAGCCCCGGCGGCTGGCAGTTGATCGCGCGCACCGACCAGACGCTGTGGGACGCCCGCCGCGACCCGGCGGCGCTGCTGCGACCCGGAGTCCGGGTGCGGTTCCGGGTGGCATGACGTCCGGCCGCCTCCTGCACGTCGTTTCGCCCGGCCCGCTGGCGACGGTTCAGGATCTGGGCCGACGCGGCTTCGCCGATATCGGCGTCAGCCCGTCCGGTGCCGCGGACCGCGCCGGGCTGCGGGCCGCGAATCGGGCGGTGGGTAACGACGGTGGCGCCGCCGCCTTGGAGATCACCTTCGGCGGGCTGTCGGTGCGGGCTGGCGGCGATTTGCTGGTGTCGCTGTCTGGAGCGCCGTGTCCGGCGACGGTCGACGGCGCCTCGGTGGAGGCGGTGAGATTTCCGCTGCCCGACGGCGCGCTGTTGCGCCTGCGCCGGCCGTCGGCCGGACTGCGCAGCTATCTCGCGGTGCGAGGCGGCATCGCCGTCGAACCGCTGCTGGGTTCCCGCTCCACGGATGTGCTCTCGGGGCTGGCCGCGGTGCCGCCGTTGACGGCAGGCGTCGAGCTGCCGATCGGAGTCGACCCCGGCGCGTCCGTCCCGGTGGGCATCGAGCCGCCGGGACAGCTCGATGACCGCCTGCCGACGCTCACCGTGCGCTTCGGCCCGCGTGAGGACTGGTTCACCCCAGCGTCCCGCCGGAGCCTGCTTGGCCAGGAGTTCCTGGTGACACCGGACAGCAACCGGGTGGGCCTGCGGCTGTCCGGGCCGGTGCTCGAGCGCGCCGTGGCGGGCGAGCTGCCCAGCGAGGGCATGGTTCGCGGGGCGTTGCAGGTGCCGCCGTCCGGCCAGCCCACCCTGCTGCTCGCCGACCACCCGGTGACCGGGGGGTACCCGGTGATCGCCGTCGTGCTCCGGGACGACGTGGACCTCGCGGCGCAGCTGCGCCCGGGCCGCGCACTGCGTTTCCGTCAGCAGAACGCGTAACGGCTCCGCGCCTCGGCTCAGCCGCGCGTTGGCTCAGCCGCGCGTTGGCTCAGCCGCGCGTTGGCTCAGCCGCGCGTTGGCTCAGCCGCGCGTTGGCTCAGCCGCGCGTTGGCTAAGCACGCGTGACGGCTCAGAACGCGTAGCGGATCCGGCAGTACGGCAGGCGCTCATTCAATAGTGCGGTGAACTGCCGGACGTAGTCACCCTTGATGCCGTTGCGGTACCGGACGTTCAGCCCGCCGGTCTGGGAGCGCTTGGTCTGCTGGATCTCGGGCCGCCACAGCAACTCCTCGCCGCGCGGATGCCAGCCGAGGTTGATCTCGTGCAGCTTCTCGTTGTGCGTGAGGAAAATGACCTCACAGGCCAGCTGCTGCCGTGCCGCGGGACCGATGCCGTCGTCGATCTGGTCGAACAGTTCCGCCCACGCCTCCAGCCAGCCGTCATGCACGATCACCGGGCTGAAGTTGAGGTGTACCTCGTATCCGGCCGCCACGAAGTCGTCGATGGCGGCGATCCGCTCCGCCACCGGGGACGTGCGAATGTCCACCACCTTGGACGTGTCGTGCGGCATCAGCGAGAAGCGCACCCGTGTGCGGTGCTGCGGGTCGAGCTCCAACAGCTGCCGGTTGACGTACTTGGTGGCGAACGACGCCTTGGCCGTCGGCAGGCCGCGGAACAGGGTGATCAGATCGGCGACGTTGTCGGAGATCAGGGCGTCGACCGAGCAGTCGCTGTTCTCGCCGATGTCGTAGACCCAGGCCGTCGGGTCGCACTGGTTGGGCTCCGGCTTGATGCCCTGGCGCCCGATGTGACGGCCCAGGTAACCGGTGATCTGCTCGATGTTGGCGAACACCGTGATCGGGTTGCTGTAGCCCTTGCGCCGGGGGACATAGCAGTACGAGCAGGCCATGGCGCACCCGTTCGCCGTCGACGGCGCGATGAAATCGCTGGACCGGCCGTTGGGGCGAGCGGTCAGTGACTTCTTCACACCGAGGACGAGCGCCTCGGTCTTGATCCGCACCCAGCGCTCGACATTGGTCTCGTCGCCGTACAGCTCCGGAATGGCCTGGTGACCCGGCACCGGCACGTGCACGGCGTCCGGAAATCGCTGCAGCACGGCCTGCCCGCGCGGCAGCTGTGCCGCGGCCGGCTCGACGTAGATGCGCCGGATGTCGAGCAGCTGGCGGGGCCGCGTCGTGGACTCGACGGGTGCAACCGAGTGAAGCACCGCAGGTTCACCGGACGGCGTGGCCGAATTCCGGGGGGACGGAGCCGGCAGAGCAGCAGAACGCGTCATGCCTTGTTCAACGGATCCGGGCCGGTCGATAGTCCTAGGGGTGCCGGCAACCACTCGGGCGCGACACCGGGCTGGGGGCCAGGTGTGGGCTTCGGCTTGGTGCGCCCACCGGGTCGGTGAAGGAGTAGCCGCGGCTCCTGTAGTAGGTGACGATCCGCTGCACGCTGTCGACCGTGTTCTGGCGGAAGCTGCCCGGGATCTGGCTGCTGTCGTGCATGAGGACGTTCGGGTGGTGCCCGGCGGGGATGGTGCCCTGCGACACGATGGAGTTCTGGAAGGAGGAGCTCACCGAGCCTGGGGTGCGCCAGTCGTTGGTGTCGTGGCTCCACATGATGAAGCTCATCCCGCGCTGCTTCGCGGCGTTGAACGTGGTGGTGTTGTAGCTGCCGTAGGGCGGGCGGAAGTAGCACGGCTTGTAGCTGCCGCCGAGGGCCACCGAGATGGAGCGGGTGCCTTGATCCAACTGGCTGGCCTGCGCCGAGGCGGACAGATCCTTCATGTTGGGGTGGGTCTGGGTGTGGTTGCCGATGAAGTGCCCCTCGGCGTAGATGCGCTTCAGAATGGCGGGGTGGGCCCGCGCGTTGTCGCCGATGACGAAGAACGTGGCCTTGACGTTGTTGCGCTTGAGGATGTCGAGAATCTGCGGGGTCCACTTCGGTGACGGCCCGTCATCGAAGGTGATGGCCACGTTCTTGGCCTGGGTGGCGGGGACGGTCCGCTGCACGGTGGACTTGGCGGCGGGGCAGGTGTTGATCGCGGCGGGCCCGACGGGAGCTGCTGCCGCTGCCGGGGTGGCGACCGCGGCGGGGGTGACCGTGGCGCCGCCCACGAGGGCGGCGCTGAGGCCCAGGAAGGGGATCAGGCGGGCGGTACGCATCTCGACTCCAACCTGCTGCGCGCTGGTCGCGGTCTCTCGCTGAATGATCCTCTCAGGCGGCCAGCGGGGCTGCCGGGGAGTGGGTGATCGCAGCCACCAACTGGACCAGCTCGTCTGGCGAGAACGGCGTTGACAGGAAGTGGTCCGCTCCGCCCGACCAGGCCCGCCGCGACGAGGCGGTGTCCGCCGAGGCGGTCAGCATGATCACGGGCAGCGGCGGTCCGGGAAGGTTCCGGATGTGCTGCAGGACGCCGTGGCCGTCCAGCCGGGGCATCATCACGTCCAGCACCACACAGGCCGGGTTCTGTCGCAGCTCCTCCAGCGCGCTGATGCCGTCGACCGCCGTGCGAACGGCGAAGCCGTCCATCTTGAGCAGCTCACTGATCAGCAGCCGGATCGACGGGTCGTCGTCGACGACCAGCACGTGACCGTCGCTCGCCGGCGGCGTGGCGCTGGGCGTGGAGTCCCGACGGCTCGACCGTGCGCTCGCCGGCAGGGTCGAGAACCGGTCGCCGCCGAACATGACGCCACTCCTGCGAGCATCAGCTGCAGCACCGGCCGCAGCGGCGGCACATGCCTCGCGCGCAGCGCCCTGCCAGTCCACCCCACTGGGCACCTGTGAATGCGCCAGCAGCATGGCGAGCTCCGAGCGACCCGCGGCCGACAGCGGTTCCGCCCCACAGGGACTGCAGCCGTGGGCCTGCGCCATGAGCAGTTGCGCCGTGCGGACGGCGCCGGGCACCCCCAGCCCGCTCCGAGGGGCGTGCAGCGGCCGCGACGCAGCCTCGACCGCCGCAGCGACTGCCGGAGCAACCCCGCACGCCGTGAGCAAACGGGAGGTGAGCTGCGTGATCGAACCGCCGGGAGCCGAGCCCGGGCGGCGGAGTTCGAACCGCTCACCGCAGGCGAGCAGCAGTCCGGCCAGCTCGGCGGATGCGGCGGCGGCCGGGGTGGCGATCGCAGCCGCGAGCGCGGCGGTGGCGAGCGCATGGTGCTGGCCGACGCGAAGCGACGGGACCGCCTCGGAAGGCGGGCTGCCCGCGTCGTCCATGGCCTGGAGCGCCAGGTGCTGCACCCGCGCGGTGCCGAGCGCCTGCACCGCCGTCGTCAGATCGCTCCCGCTGGGCACCTGCGCGTCCGTCGCGGCCGCGAGCACCGACAGAGTCATCCCGAGATCCGCCTGGACCGCGGCCCGTACCTGAGCCACGGACGGCTCGGGACCTGTCACCAGCCGCCGCCACTGCTCGCGCTGCTCAGGCAGCATCGGAAGCGGCGGAACTGTCGTCCGGCCGATCGGGGATCCGTGTCCGGCCCCTGTCGCCGCGGCCCCTGCACCCACCTTCGCGTCACTCATGCGGCGTCGCCGCCCGGCCAGCGGGAGTCGCGGCCGCGGCGCGCCGCGGCGAGCTCGACGACCGGTGCGCTCCGCAGGTACGACACCGTCGACGTCGCCGCTGCCCGGGACGAGTCGGCGGCCCGGCGGGCGTCGAGCGCCGGCAACTGCAGAATTCGGGCATCGGTGGACGTGCTCATCGGTCAGCTCCTCTGCAGCATCGGTAGCGCGTGGGCGGTGGTTTCCCGCTGCACCGTGAATATCGGTCCGGCGGTGTGCGCGTGCGCACACCCGTTCGGGTGTCCGGTGCGGTGATGCGGGGGATCCTCCGGACGTGGCGCGAGAACCGGCCGTCCGAGTGGCGGCGTCAGCGGAGTGGGTCGACGAGGACGGCGGGCGCGTCCCGGGCGGTGAGGTGCACGGGTGGCTGCCCGGTACCAACGGCACGGTGTGCGGACTGTCGCTCTACCGGTCGCACCTCACCCGTTTTCCGCACGTGCCGTGGCCGGAGGTCCAGCCCAGCACCGGTGGCATGGCCGATGCCGTTGAACGGGTGTGCCCCCGCTGTGCCGCGGCCACCGGCGGCCGAGACCGGTCCGCCGGCCGCAGCTGGAAACGCACCTCGCCCCGACCCTGAGCCGTGCGGCCCCGGCACGTGCTCGATTGCCGTGAGACGGCACACGCCTGGCCGCCCGCGCGCGAGCAGGCCGACGCCCGTGGCGGTCAGGTCTGGCCGGCGAAGCGCTCCGCCAGGTCCGTGCGTCCGGCGACGATGAGCATGTCGTCGGGGTGGACCACCGTCTCCGCCGTCGCGTAGGTGAAGTCCTCACCGGGTCGCTTAATGGAGACCACGGTGACGCCGTACTTGGTCCGCACCGCCGACTGATCAAGCGAGCGGCCGATCAGAGTCGCCGGGGGACGGGTCTTGACCAGGGCGAAGCCGTCGTCGAACTCGATGTAGTCGATCATGCGTCCGGTGACGAGGTGGGCGACCCGCTCGCCCATGTCGTGCTCGGGATACACGATGTTCGTTGCGCCCACCCGGCTCAGAATGCGCCCGTGCGAAATCGACGCGGCCTTGGACCAGATCGTCGGCACCTTCAGGTCCGCCAGATTTGCCGTGGTCAGGATGCTGGCCTCCAGGCTGGAGCTGATGCTGACCACCGCTTTGCCGAAATCCCCGGCACCGATCTGCTGCAGCGCATCCAAGTCGGTGGTGTCCGCCTCGACCACATGGGTCAGCCGGCCGGACCAGTGCTGGACGTTCCGGCCGTCCCGGTCGATGCCGAGCACCTGAGTGCCCCGCTCGAGCAGGGCCTCGGCGACCGCGCCGCCGAAGCGGCCGAGTCCGATCACGAGCACCGCGTCGTCGGACGCCTTTCCAGCCACGGCAGTCAGCTCACGTTCTGGGTGCAGGGACACGTCGGACCGCTGTCCTGGCGCAGCTCGTGCGGCGAGCGGCCTGCACAAGGCGGCACGGATCAGTCTGCACGACGGCTTCCGTCAGCGTGGCGACCGCGGTGGCAGGCCCGTGCCCGTGGCGGGACGGACGGTACCCCAGCGGAGACGCCCGGTACCGTGCTGCGCCATGACGGGGAAGGCGCGCAGCGTCGGATCGGCCGTGCTGCGGCTGGACCGGCTGTGCTCCGGAGCACTGCTGATCGCCGCTGTGGTGACCGAGCTGTGCAAGCCGCCCGCGGCGCGCACCCGGCACGGCCGGGTCGCCGGTGCCATCCCCTACGACTTCCGCCGCCCCACCGTGGAGCGGGTGCGGCGGCGCATCTGGGCCCCGGAGAACACGCGCATCTTCACGCCCGCCGTGTTCGGCGCAGGCTGAACGGTGAATTTCGGGCGCCTTGTCGCCCTGGTGCGCCAGCGACTGCCTGGTTGAACCGCCGCCCGCGCCCGTGGTTCGCGAACCGGCAGCGGCAGCTGGGGCCGTCAATCCGGGGCCGTCGGCGTGTGGCCCGGACTCCGGGTATGGGAGCGCATACCGTTGGTGTTGACCGCCGACGAACGAGCCGCGCCGGGACGGGTGGGGAGCCGGGCAACCGGCCGACCGACATGATGAGCAGCGCGAACGACTGAGCAGGAGACCAGCGATGCGACCGACCGGACTGCCCGAGACGGATATCCTGCGCGTCCGGGGCGGCACGCCCTTGACTGGTGAGGTCGGCGTGCGCGGGGCCAAGAACCTGGTGCCGAAGGCGATGGTGGCCTCGCTGCTGGGCGAGACACCGAGCCGGCTGCGCAACGTGCCCGACATCCGCGATGTCGCCGTGGTGACCGGTCTGCTGGAGCTGCACGGGGTGTGCGTGCGGCGCGGGGACGAGCCTGGCGAGCTGCTGCTCGACCCGAGCCGGTTGAACTCGGCCGCCACCAGGGACGTCGGCGTGCACGCCGGATCGAGCCGCATCCCGATTCTGCTGTGTGGCCCGTTGCTGCACCGCCTGGGGCATGCGTTCATCCCCGACCTCGGCGGCTGCCGGATCGGTGACCGGCCGATCGACTTCCACCTCGACGTCCTGCGCAGTTTCGGTGCTGTCATCGAGAAGCGGCCGGAGGGGCTGTCCCTGTCCGCACCGCACGGTCTGCGCGGCACGAAGGTGGCCCTCCCGTTCCCCAGCGTCGGCGCCACCGAGCAGGTGCTGCTCACCGCGGTGCGCGCCGAGGGCGTCACCGAACTGCGCAATGCAGCGGTCGAGCCAGAGATCATCGACCTCATCGCGGTGCTGCAGAAGATGGGTGCGATCATCAGCGTCCACACCGACCGGGTGATCCGGGTGGTCGGCGTCGACCGGATGTTCGGCGCCACCCACCGGGCGATGCCCGACCGCCTCGAGGCGGCCTCCTGGGGCTGCGCCGCGCTCGCCACCGGCGGCAACATCTACGTCCGCGGCGCTCGTCAGGTCGACATGATGACGTTCCTGAACGTGTTCCGGACGGTCGGCGGGGCCTTCGAGGTCGACGAGGACGGCATCCGTTTCTGGCATCCCGGTGGGCCGCTGCGCGCCCTGCCGCTCGAGACCGACGTGCATCCCGGGTTCATGACGGACTGGCAGCAGCCGCTCGTGGTGGCCCTGACGCAGGCCAGCGGCCTGTCGATCCTGCACGAGACGGTGTATGAGAACCGGCTCGGCTTCACCGACGCGCTGGTGAAGATGGGGGCCACCATCCAGCTCTACCGGGAGTGCCTGGGCGGGACGCCCTGCCGGTTCGGCTCGCAGAACTTTTTGCACTCAGCCGCGATCTCCGGCCCGTCCAAGCTGCGTGGCGCCGACCTGGTAATCCCCGACCTGCGTGGCGGTTTCTCCTATCTGATCGCCGCGCTCGCCGCGGAGGGGACGTCCAACGTGCATGGCGTCAGCCTGATCTCGCGGGGCTACGAGGACTTCCTGGCCAAGCTCGAGGTGCTCGGCGCTCGCGTCGACACCCCGGTCGTCGCCGCCTGACCGGTCCGGAACCCATGCCGGCGCGTTGACGAGGACGTCCCGGACGGAACCGTGGCGGTGAGCCGGTCGTTGCTGAGGCCGACCGGCCGCGTGAGCGCGGGCGAACGGGGTCGGGCGAGGGTCCCGAGAGTGGCGCTGCTGGGGGCGACATGGACGAAGAGCGGGCGAAGCGACTGGTGCGCAAGCTGCGGGCACGCGAGGTGATGGCGCACGTGGAGCGTCCGAGCGTGTTCCAGTTCGGTATCCGGGTGGTGCTGGCGGACGGGCGCTATGCGGTCTGGGACGGCGACGGCACCGCCGGGCTCGAGGCCACCGTGATGCGCAACGGCGTGCTGGTGGGCTTCGTCCCGACGATCAGCGGCTCGGATGCCTACGACGAGGAGCAGGTCGTCGAGGCAATCGCCAAAGCTGACTACGGTCGGGCGCCGTAAGCGCCCAGGCCTTTCACGCCGAGAAGCGGTGACCTCCTTGGCCCGACGGTCAAGCGATCGTCCAATCTTCGCTTCCGAGCTGCCGCCTCAGCACCTGCCCGGGATGTGCTGTGGCCTGCCGCACGTCGTCCTCCGAGATGGCCATGTCTCCCGGCCGTCGGTCCGGCCTCTTGTAACCCGCAACTCTCACCAAGTGCACAGCTCGCTCCAGGAGGACGCCGCGACGCTAGCTCATCGGCTGCGCAAGCGTCGCGGGAAGGCACCATGAACGTCGCCACCACAAGACCGCGATCAGCGGCGCGCCGGACTGAGGTCATTAGCGCTTCATCCCTCCCCACTTGAAGTGCACCGTTGCCCACTAGCATCCCGGGTCGGCCGGCGGGGTGTCGGCCGGGAGCCTGTCGGTGCGTACGGCCCGGTAGTTCCCCAGGGGATGTCGGCATCGACGAAGTGGTGCCCGGCGGCGCCGAGGGCCTGCTGCACGACCGAGAGGTCAACTTTGCCCTGAGCGAGTTGCGGTCGGGCTACGGCGCCAGCCGCTCCTAGTGCGCGAGGGTGGACAGCACCGTCTGGTGCAGGATCCCGTTCGTCGCGACGCCGCTGCCACCGTCCGGGCGGGCGACGCCATCGATGTCGGTGAAGCGGCCGCCCGCCTCCTCGACGATCACCTGCAGGGCGGCCAGGTCCCACACCGACACGTCCGGCTCGCAGGCGATGTCCACCGCCCCTTCCGCGACCAGCACGTAGGACCAGAAGTCACCGAAGGCCCGGGTGCGCCAGACGCTGCGCAGCAGTGCGTCGAAGCCGTCGCCGCGCCAGCCGCCGGTACTCGAGTACGACAGCGAGGCGTCCTCGAGCGTCTGCACCGCCGATACGGCGCAGCGCCGGGCCTCGGCCGGGGCGGCACCCCCGGGGGCGAGAATCGCCTCTGTCCACGCCCCAAGCCCGCGGGCGGCCCACCAACGGCGGCCCAGCGCCGGGGCGGAGACCACGCCCACCACGGGGCGACCGTCGCTGAGTAGCGCCACCAGGGTCGCCCAGACCGGCACGCCGCGAACGAAGTTCTTCGTACCGTCGATCGGGTCCACCACCCACCGGCGGTTGCCGGCACCGACAAGGCCAAGCTCCTCGCCGAGAACGGCGTCCCCGGGCCGCTCCGCCGTGAGCAGCTCACGGATGCGGCTCTCGACCGCCCGGTCGGCGTCGGTGACGGGCGTCAGGTCCGGCTTGTGCTCGACGTGCAGATCGACCGCCTGGAACCGGGCCGTGGTGATCACGTCCGCCTCGCCGGCCAGCCGGCGGGCCAGCGCCAGATCCTCGGCGAGGTCCGGCGGGCCGCCGGAGGCCAGAAATCCGGCCAGCTCGTCGAAGTCGCCGTCTTCCGGATGCGGGGCGCTCATCATGTGGAGCACGCTAGCGGCACGCCCGCCCCTGGCCGCGTCCGACCGTGCCAGTTCGCTGGCCCGCATGCGCCGCGCCCGCCGCGGCGTGTCGGCAGGTGTCTCCTACAGTGGCTGGATGGTGTCAGCACCGGCCGAGCTGCTCGGCCTGCTTGCCGAGCCGGCGCGGCTCAGTGTGGTCGCCGCCCTCGTGCTCGGAGCCCGGACGACGGCGGAGATCGTGGAGATGACGCGGCTGGACGCACCGACGGTGCTGCGGGCGCTCGCCCGTCTGGACGGCAGCGGCCTGGTGACGTCCGCCGGAAGTGGGTGGAAACTCCACCGGGAGCTGTTCACGGAAGCCGCCCGGACGGCGGCTCCCCATCCGCCTGAGCAGGACTTCGGCACCTCGGATCCGGCCACCGCGTCGGTGCTGCGGGCCTTTCTTCGGGACGGGCGGCTGACCTCCATTCCGGCGGCGCGATCCAAGCGCCTGGTGGTGCTGGATCATGTGGCCCGCGTCTTCGAGCCGGGCGTGCGGTATCCGGAGGACGCCGTATCGGCCGTGCTTCGCGCGTTCCACCCGGACTACGCCGCACTGCGGCGCTACCTGGTCGACGAGGGCTTTCTGTCGCGGGAGTCGGGCGTCTACTGGCGCAGCGGCGGCACCGTCGAGTTTTGATCGCCCGCAGCCCGCAGCCCGCAGCCAGCAGCCCGCAGCCCGAAGGTCAGGCGTCGCTGGTGGCGCGGGCCGACAGCAGGCGCCGCAGGGACAGCAGCCGCTCCGGCTCAACCGTCCCGGCGGCCACCGCGGCGGCGATCGAGCACAGCGCCGCCCCGTCCTCGTGCTCGCAGCCGGGCGGGCAGTCCCGTGCTGCCGCAGCGAGGTCGGGGAAGGACGCGACGATCGTTGTCGGGCTGACATGCGCCAGGCCGAACGAGCGGACGCCCGGGGTGTCGATCACCCAGCCACCGGAGGGCAGCGCCAGCGCCACGGCGGACGACGACGTGTGCCGCCCGCGCCCGGTCACGTCGTTCACCCCGCCCACGGCCCGGCCGGCGTCCGGCACCAGGGCATTGACCAGCGTGGACTTCCCGACACCGCTGTGGCCCACCAGGACGCTGATCCGGCCGGTCAGCCGGTCTCGCAGCTGGGCCGCCGAGCGGCCGTCGTCATCGCGCCGGGTCACCGCGGCCGCGACACCGAGCGGGGCGTACGTGGCGAGCAGTCCGGCGGCGTCCCCGAGGTCGGACTTGGTGAGGCACAGCAGGGGTTCCAGGCCGGCGTCGTAGGACGCCACCAGGCATCGGTCGATCATCCCGGTCCGCGGCGGCGGGTCGGCCAGCGCGGTGACGATGACCATCAGCTCGGCGTTGGCGACGAGCACCCGTTCTATCGGGTCGTTGTCATCCGCGGTCCGCCGCAGGACAGACGAGCGCGGGTTGATCCGCACGATGCGGACGAGGGCGTCCGGGCCGCCGGTGGTGTCGCCCAACACCGCGACCCGATCGCCGACGACCACCGACTTGCGGCCAAGTTCGCGTGCCCGCATGGCCGTGACCCGGGCGTCGCCGACCAGGCAGGTGTACCTACCGCGGTCCACCGCGAGGACCAGGGCTTCGACCGCCTGCTCGTGCCGCGGCCGCGTGCGCGTGCGCGGGCGGCTGCCCTTGCCAGGACGGGTCCGTACGTCGTCCTCGTCCAGGTCCCGGCGGGAAATCAGCCGTTCCCATCCGTGGCGGTGGCCTCGCCCAGCAGCGCCAGCCACCGATCCGGAAAACCCGGCAACGTCTTGGCGGTGGTCTCCACGTTCTCCACCGCGACGCCGGGCACCACGAGCCCCAGCACCGCCGCGGCCATCGCCAGCCGGTGATCGTTGTACGTCGCGAACTGTCCGCCGTGCAGCGGCCGGGGAGAGATCTCGAGACCGTCGGGCAGCTCGCGCACCGCACCGCCCAGGTTGCCGATCTCGCGGGCGAGCGCCGCGAGCCGGTCGGTCTCGTGCCGGCGCAGATGCGCCACGCCGGTCAACCGGCTCGGCCCGTTGGCCACCGCGCAGACCGCCGCCAGCACCGGCGTCAGTTCGCCGACGTCGTGCAGGTCCGCTTCGAGCCCGCCCAGCCGGCTGGGGCCGTGCAGCCGCAGCCCCTGCGGCCCCGTATCGACGGTGCAGCCCATCCGCGCCAGCAGGCGGGGGAACTCGTCGCCGGCCTGGGTGGTGACCGCCGGCCAGTCCGCGACGGTGACGCTGCCCGCGGTGACGGCGGCCGCGGCGAGGAAGGGGGCCGCGCTGGACAGATCCGGCTCGATGGCGGTGTCGCCGCTGCCCACGGCGCCCGGAGTCACCGCCCAGACGTCGTCCGCGGTGTCGTCCACCTGCACGCCGCGCTCCCGCAGCATCTGCACGGTCATCCGCACGTGCGGCATGCTCGGCACCGGCGGCCCGTCGTGGCGCACCGTCACGCCGCCGGTGAAGCATGCACCGGCGAGCAGCAGGCCGCTGACCAGTTGGGACGAGGACGACGCGTCGAGCGTCACCACGCCACCGCGCACGGCGCCCCGGCCGGTGATCGTGAGGGGAAAGGCGCCCCGGCCGCCGTCATCCACCTCGACGCCGAGGGTCCGGAGCGCGTCCAGGAGCGGGCCGACCGGGCGCTCACGCATCCGGGCGTCCCCGTCGAACGCCACGGTGCCGGAGACGAGGGCCGCGAGCGGGGGGACGAAGCGGGCGACCGTGCCGGCGTTGCCCAGGTCGATCGCCACGGCGCCTGTCGCGTGGCCGACGACAGAGCCCCGGACCGTCCAGTTCTCACCGGAGTCGACGACCTCGGCGCCGAGGACGCGCACCGCGTCGGCCATGAGGTTGGTGTCACGACTGCGAAGGGGCTTGCGGATCGTGGACGTTCCGTCGGCCAGGGCAGCCAGCACGAGCGCGCGGTTCGTGGCGGACTTCGACCCCGGCACGCTGACGGAGGCCACCACCGGTCCGCGGGCCACGGGAGCGGGCCAGGGGCCCAGAGCCGTGGTGGTCACGCGGTCGCCTTCCGTCGGCGGGTGCGCCGCTGCGCCCCGGGCCCGAAGTCTACCGGGGCAGTTCGCGTTTGAAGCCGCCCGACGAGGGGGCAGGGCGCCCCGGTAGTACCTCTTGCCGCGTCCCGGTGGGAGCAGTAGACAAGCCACCGTCGGCGTTTGCCGCGGCGAAGTGTCGAACCAGCTCGACGGCGCAGCCGCCGAGTTCACAGAGAGGCAAGCGCGTGGACCTGCAGATCGCCCGCACCCGGCTGGAGCAGATGCTCGCCGACCTCCGGACGTCCGATGACACCCTTCGGGGGGAGGGTGGCGACACCGGGGAGCTGAGCACCATCGACCAGCACCCCGCCGACATTGCCACGGACGTCTCCGACGTGGACCGCGGTGAGGCCATGCTGGAAGTGATCACAGCGCAGCAGGAGCAGGTGCGCGCGGCGTTGCAGCGGGTCGAGGACGGCACCTACGGCAAGTGCGTCGTCTGCGGTGTCGAGCTGAGCGACGAGCGTCTGGAGGCCCGTCCGGAGGCGGCGCGGTGCATCCCGCACCAGCAGGCGGAGGAGGCGAGCCGATGACTCCGCGCAGCGCCGCGGGCACTCCTCGGCTCGACCCGCCCGCCCTGCGGCGAATCCGGATGGACGACCGGTTCCGCGCAGCCGTAGCCGCCGCGGACACGGACGAGCAGTGGCGCCAGCGGGCCGCCTGCCTGCGGTTCGACCCGGACCTCTTCTTCCCGCAGGCAGCGGAGGACCCCGGGCCCGCGCTTGCGGTCTGCCGTTCCTGCCCCGTGCAGGGCGCCTGCCTGGCGGCGGCGTTGACGGTGGGGGAGTGTGACGGCGTCTGGGGCGCCACGACGCCGGAGGAGCGCCGCAAGATGCGGCCCGCCTGGGCCGCCCGTCGGAACGTGCGGCACTGACCTGGCGGAGGGACGTGACGAGCGCCCCGGTGCCGTACCCGGACGGCGTGCTGCGCCAAGAGCATCGCGGTTGCCCGGACGTCGCATATCGGCGCTACCTCAGACGTCGGGAATCGCGGACCGCGCCGGTCGGTTAGCAGGGCCGTACGTCACCCTGCGGAGGAACCATGATCGGCCTAGCTCTTCGCGCGACGAGTTCTGCCGGCTGTGCGCGTGCCGGATTCGGCTCGACAGCTGTCACGCGGGCCGGCCGCGGCTCGCCGTCCGACGGCGGGACGGCCGTCGCCGGCCTCGGTCGCCCGGTGTCCGGTTCCGGTGCACGGGTATTGTCCGCCGTAGCTAGCGGTCCGTTCGCCGCCCAGCCCGGGCAGCCCGGGAGCGTGGGCACGGGGCCCGTCCGGGCAGACGTACAGGAGGTGGTAGCGGTCGAGGAGACCGTCGAGCAGCGGAGTGCGCGCTTCGAAGCCACCGCGTTGCCGTTCCTGGACCAGATGTACTCCGCCGCGCTGCGGATGACGCGCAATCCCACGGACGCCGAGGACCTCGTCCAGGAGACGTTCGTCAAGGCCTTCGCCGCCTTCCACCAGTTCCAGGAAGGCACCAATCTCAAGGCGTGGCTCTACCGCATCCTGACCAACACGTTCATCAACAGCTACCGCAAGAAGCAGCGTGAGCCGCAGCAGTCCGGTGCGGACAACATCGAGGACTGGCAGCTGGCCCGGGCCGAGTCCCACTCCTCCACCGGACTGCGTTCCGCCGAGATCGAGGCGCTGGATCACCTGCCCGACTCGGACGTGAAGACGGCACTGCAGGAGCTGCCCGAGGATTTCCGGATGGCGGTCTACCTGGCCGACGTCGAGGGCTTCTCCTACAAGGAGATCGCCGACATCATGGGCACGCCGATCGGGACGGTGATGAGCCGGCTGCACCGGGGCCGGCGCGGCCTGCGCGACAGGCTCGAGCAGTACGCCATCGACCGCGGTTTTCTGCGACCGGGCCCCAGCGCGTCCGTGGCGGCAGGCGACTCCCTGGACGGGGGCGAGTCATGAGCTGTGGCGACCCGCACGAGACCGACTGTTCCGAGGTGCTCGAGGAGGTCTACCTCTACCTCGACGGTGAGATGGACTTCGAGCGTCGGCAGCTGATCCGCCAGCACCTGGACGAGTGCTCGCCGTGCCTGCGGCAGTTCGGTATCGAGCGGGACGTCCAGGCCCTCGTCGCACGGTGCTGCAACGATGCCGCACCTGAGGGGCTGCGTGCGCGGGTGTTGCTGCGCCTGCACGAGGTGCGCCTCGAAATCGGCCACGTGGAGTACCGCGCGGACTGAGCGGGCACAGCAGCGGCACACGTCACTCGCTGGAGGTCCGGATGCTGCTGCACCTCATCGCCGACTACGGCTTCGGTGATCTGGCCTTCGCCGAGGTGCGTCAACGGCTGGTAGAACACCTGCCGCAGTCCGACGTCGTGCACCTGCCGGTACCGGCCTTCGACAGCCTGGGCGCCGGCTTCTGCATGGGGCAGCTCGCCCGCGGTTCGGGGCCGGCCAACCGGGTCATCTACTCCAACGTCGCACCGCGCGGTGACGACGACGACCCGCGCCCTTCCAACGAGGGTGAGCGCCTCGTCGCCGGGTGGCTGCCGAACGGGGTGCTGGTCGTCGGAGTCAACTCCACCTACGCGTTCTCGTTCGTCCGCAGCACCGGGGTGGAGCTGCATGAGGTGCGGCTGCCCGTCTCCGGTTCGCAGTTCCGCTCCCGTGACGTTTTTCCGCAGTTGGTGGCGGACCTGGTCCGCGGCGACTGGGGGTGTCTCGGGGAGCGACTGGGCCCGGAGGCCGTCCCGCCGGTTCCGGAGGCCCGGGTCGCCTACGTTGACGGCTACGGCAACGTGAAGACCACCTGGACCAGTCCGCCGGCTCTCGCGGGCACGCCCGTCACGGTGCGCGTCGGGGACCGCACCCTGCGGGCCGTCGTCAGCGACGGCACGTTCGCCGTGCCGGCCGGCGACACGTCGTTCGCCCCCGGCAGCTCAGGCTGGGACGAGGGGGACCAGCACGTGCGCTTCTACGAGATCTTCACCCGTGGCGGCAGCGCGGCGGACGCGCTGGGTCGCCCGTCCGGGGGCAGGCGCGTGGAGGTAACGCCGGCGTGAGGACCGCCGGGCCGCCCCCGTCGCGGGCTGGCAGCCCGGCGGAACTCCGCGAGCGCACGGGCTCAGGCGTTGGGACGCTTGCCGTGGTTGGCGCCGGACTTCTTACGCGAGCGGCGCTTGCGGGCCCTCTTCGCCATGGGAACTCCTTCCGGAAACTGGTTCCGGTCAGTGTTCCACGGCGGTTTGATGTCGATCGGCGTCCCCGCCGTCCCGGCGGTGCATTCCAGCGACGAACAGCAGAACGAGACCGGCGGCGACCAGGCAGTCGCCCACGCTGAACACGGCCGGAGAGCCGGGCAGCGGCACCGGAATCACGTCACCCAGCCACGGCAGGGCAGTGCCGTACCCGGCCACGGCGTGCGCCGGGTCCCGCCCGGCGGCGATGTGGTCGAGCGGCACGCCGGCCCGGACAGCGGCGGTCGGGGACACGGGCATCGCCCCGTTCGCCGCCACCGCCACCGCATTGAGGCCCAGTCCGGCGGCGATCAGGGGGGCGCCCGGCAGGCCGCGGTTGCGGTACAGGAACAACGCAGCCAGCGCCGCGGAGCTCGCGTACCCGGCCGTGCGGGCCGGGGCGGGAAGCAGCAACAGCGCGACTGCCTGCGCCCCCGCAGCCAGCAGCACGAGCCACGCGCCGCGGATCGGCAGGGCGCGCAGCCGCCGGAACTGGCCGCCGGTCAGCCGGCCGAAGGCCAGAGCCGAGGCGCAGACGCAGATCAGGAACGCCACGCCGCTAGTCTCGCTACGTTCAACCCGTTTTCCGAGGAGGCTCCGCCAACGTGTTCGAGTCGGTGCTCGTGGCCAATCGCGGCGAGATCGCCCGCCGGGTCATCCGGACGGTGCAAAGCATGGGGCTGCGCGCTGTCGCGGTCTACTCCGAGGCGGACGAGCAGCTGCCGCACGTCAAGGAGGCGGACGAGGCCATCCCGCTCGGGCCCCCGCCCCCGGCGTCCAGCTACCTGGACGGCGCCAAGGTGATCGAGGCCGCCCGGCAGGCCGGGGCGCAGGCGATCCACCCCGGCTACGGGTTCCTGGCAGAGAACGCGGACTTCGCCCGATCGGTCGCCGCGGCGGGCCTCACCTGGATCGGTCCGGCCCCCGAGGCGATCGAGCAGATGGGCGACAAGATCAACGCCCGCAACCTGATGGAAGCGGCCGGGGTGCCGGTGGCACCGGGGACGCCGGAGCCGCTCTCCGACGTGGAGGAGGCGGTCAAGGCCGCGGCGTCCATCGGCTACCCGCTGATGGTGAAGGCCTCGGCCGGTGGCGGCGGCATCGGAATGAGCATCGCGGCGGACGAGGCGCAGCTGCGCGGAGCGTTCGAGACGGCGCGCACCCGGGCCGAGCGCTTCTTCGGCAACCCCGCCATCCTGCTGGAGCGCTACCTGCCGAATGCCCGGCACGTTGAGGTGCAGATTCTGGGGTTGCCCGACGGGCGCGTGGTGGCCCTCGGCGAGCGGGACTGCTCGGTGCAGCGCCGGCACCAGAAGGTCGCCGAGGAGAGCCCATCACCCGTCGTGGACGAAGCCCTGCGGGAGCGCATGCTGACCGCCGCGGTGCGGGCCGGCGAGGCGGTTGGCTACCGCAACGCCGGCACGGTCGAGTGCCTGGTCGCGGACGGTGACTTCGTCTTCCTGGAGATGAACACGCGGCTGCAGGTCGAGCACCCGGTCACCGAGCTGGTCACCGGGCTGGACCTCGTCGAGCAGCAGCTGCGCATCGCGGCCGGTGAGCGGCTGAGCCTGCAGCGACCCGATCTGCGCGGGCACGCGATCGAGCTGCGGGTCTACGCCGAGGACCCCAAGCGGTTCCTGCCGTCGCCTGGGGCGATCTCCGAGTGGGTGGAGCCGACCGGGCCGGGCGTGCGGGTGGACTCCGGTTACGCCGCCGGAACCACCGTGACGCCGTTCTACGACCCGCTGCTGGCCAAGCTGTGCACCTACGGCGACACCCGGGACGAGGCGCTCGAGCGCGCCCGTGCCGCCGTCGCCGGGTTCCGCATCGTCGGCCCGAAGACCAACCTGCCGTTCTTCGTCGAGCTGCTGGCCAATCCCGGCTTCGTCTCTGGGAACTACGACACCGGCCTGATCGACTCGATGCGCCCATCACGCCGGTAGAGCTGCACACGTCGACGGGCCACCGTGCCCGACATCCACGTCGATGGGCCCACCCGCGAGCCCGACACCCTGGAGAGGAACCCCGTGGCTGAAGAAGTCTTGTCCGAGATGGTGGCCAACGTGTGGAAGGTGCTGGTCGCTCAAGGGGACACCGTGGACGTCGGCGACGTGCTGGTCATCCTCGAGTCGATGAAGATGGAGATCCCGGTCGAGGCGCCGGTCGCCGGAACCGTGACCGAGCTGCGGGTCGCCGAGAACGACGTGGTCCAGGAGGACGACGTCATCGCGATCATCGACTGAGCTGGTCCAGCACGTCGGCGGCACGCCGCCCAGGGGCCGCCCAGGCTGCTTGAGCCTGCCTGTGCGTGAGCACGCAACACTAGGCTGCTGCGGTGCCCACCATGAAGGAACTGATGCGCGCGGCGGGCCTCGGGGCCGACGACGCGCGCTGGCTGTCCCGCCTGGTGGCCGAGTGGCAGCTGCTGGCGGACTTGTCCTTCGCCG
>JALYNC010000024.1 GCA_030773415.1 Actinomycetota bacterium | reverse complement strand
GCGGCGGCGTGGTCGGTGGCAAGGTGCACGGCCGCTGGCCCGGGCTGGACGCCGAGTCGCTCATCTCGGGCGATGTGTACGGGGCGACGGACTACCGGGACGTCCTTGCGGACATTCTCCGCACACGCTGCGCGGCTTCGGACCTGTCCACCGCGTTCCCGGGCCTCAGCTCCGGCACAGCGCTGGGCGTGGTCCGGGCCGCCTGAGAGAACGTCCACCTCCGCGGAGGGCACCACTGTCGACACGCTGAGCCCGACACTGTCCGGCATATTCACCGACGCGGACACCACCGCATACGCGTGGTGGACCACCGTGAGTCATATCAACCACTTGTTGACCGGATGCCACGACAGCGGGAGACGTGATGCATAGTCACTTGGTCGTCAGCGCCCATGCGCAGGAGAGCCGTGGAGCAGGTACAGCAACGTAGCGACCTGCGTGGAGGAGTACCTACCGCCGCATGCGGATGATCGCGACGATCACCCCATATAAACCGACGACCCCAAATGAGGCTACTGCCCCCCAAGAGCCCCGTGTGACGGCGTAACCCGCGATACGTAACCCGAGCAGCCCGGCGGCAAGAGTTATCGACGGTCGGGGGTGCATCCTAGTAGCCCTTGTACTTCTTGAGGTACCAGACCAGGGCGAGCAAGAAAGGTAAAGCGGTAAAAACGAACCAGTCCGGCAAGCCCGTGTCCAGTACGACGGCAAGGACCTCCTGGCCTTCGGCGGCGTACATAGCACAACTCCCTTCTGGTGGGACCGGTCCTGCTTACCCAGGCCCCACCCCTTAAGCCCACCTACAGCTACGTGACTGCGTCGATGAAACTGGCGAGGATCTAGACGGTTGAGTAGAGCATGGACGCACTCCGGCGCCAGGGCAGAGATGAACTTGATACCAGCAGCCAGCGCACAGTCGAAGGCATCACCTCCCAGCAGGGCACGAAGAGACTGTTCGCCGTCCGGCGGGCGCGGCGTGCAGGCGTCCGCCCACTGCTTGCCGAACCATGAGCATGGAGAGCCCGTCGAGCGCGTAGGCGACGAAATCGACCGCCCACACCACGGCCCACACGACAGGCGCAGCGCTCGATCGGGTTGCTCCAGCCCGGCCCGCAGCGCCGTGACATGTGCTTCCGGTACCGCTCCGAGACGGCAACCCGCGTAGCCGTAAGGGCGCCGCCGCGGCGTGCGGTGTCGCGTTACAGGTCTGGCTGATATGAGGGGTCCCCGATTAGTGGTCCAGCTGCTATGCCAGTGCTGGTTGGTTGATCCTGGTCCAGGCGGCGGCGAATTCCGCTGGGCTGAGGTCGCCGTGCGCCGAGTGCGGTCGGTTGGTGTTGTAGTCGATTCTCCAATCTTCGATGATGACCTCGCGCCTCGAGCAGTGTGTCGAACTGCCAGCCGTTGAGCAGCTCGTCGCGTAGCCGCGCGTTGAAGCTTTCGATCCACGCGTTCTGCCACGGCGACCCCGGATCGATGAAGATCGTGGCGACATCGTTGAAGCGGCACCGGTCCGCGACGGCCCGGGCAATGAACTCCGGCCCGTTGTCGAACCGGACGAACGCCGGCGCGCCCCTGGTGGCGGCGATCCGGTCGAGCATGCCGACGACCGCGTCCGCATCGATCGAGCGGTCAACTCCGATCGCCAGGGATTCGCGGGTGAACTCATCGACCACGTTCAGCAGCTTCAGTGTCCTGCCGTCGGCGGTGACATCGAACTGGAAGTCCATCGCCCACAACGCGTTCGGCGCCGCCGGGCACATCGCCGCGACCGCGGCCCCGATCCCGCGGTGCGGCCGTTTCCGCTTCCGGTACGCACTTTGAGCCCTTCCTCGCGCCACACGCGCTGCACCCGCTTGTCGTTGACCACCCAGCCCTCCCGTCGGAGCTGCTTCGCCGCGCGGCGCCATCCCCACCGCGGCCGATCCACCGCGAACGCGCGCAGCCACGCGCATAGCCGCGCCTCGTCGCCGGCCGGCGTCCGCCCGGCGAGCCGCTGGGTCGAGCGGTGCTGACCGACGAGCCCGCAGGCGCGGCGCTGTGACACCCCGAACCGGCCCTGCAGCATTCCCACAGCTGACCGGCGCCGGTTCGGGGTCAAAAGTTTCCCTCAGCCAGCTCCTTGAGCATCGCCTTGTCCAGCTCCGCCTCTGCCAGCAGCTTCTTCAGCCGGCCGTTCTCAGCCTCGAGCTCCTTGAGCCGTTTCGCGTCATTCGCCTTCAGGCCGCCGTACTGCGCGACCCACCGGTGCCACGTCGACTCCGCGACCTGCAGATGCCGACACACTGCGTCCAACTCCGCGCCGCCCGCGAGCTGCTTGTTGCCCTCGGCGAGCTTCCGAATGATCTGTTCCGGCGTGTGCCGTCGTCGAGCCATGTGCTTCCTCCTAGCCCCAAGTCTGGGGCATCGGACTCGCACAACGACTGGACCACTACGAGGGGGTCACCTCACGACCAGCCAATGCCGCTGAAACTGCGGCTACGCCTTGCGTGTCACTGGTTGGCCATCGCGGCGAGAAATCCGTATGGCTCTGTACTGGAACAGCACTAATTCGTATGCATCGGGGAGCGTGATGACTCCCAGCAACAACTCCGGCGCGTCGAATCGCTAGACGACGCTGCCGTCAAGTATCAGCAGCCGATACACCTGAAGATCGGTCCAGACATCAACGTGCTCACGTGTGCACGTGATGATGTCTGTCCCGGGCGTCGCAAGCTCGGTGACCCACGCAAGTGCGTTCCGACGAAGCAGTAGCGCTTTGTCGCCAGCGACCTCTACAAGATGGTCGTCCGGCGCCGTCGCCACGGCACAGTTCGCCGTGTCGCTGGCGATCGCAACGTTCCACCCACCACCACGGATCTCCAGGACAGCCGATGCCGCTAGCCCGGGCGAGGGGGGAACAATCACCGGCGCCGGCGATTGGGCTGCGTGTGCGCGATCCTGGTCCCCGTCGGTCCGGCGCTCTGTCCATATTTCGCCAGAATGGCAGTGAACGTGGACGCCCAGCTGCTCCAGCTCAAGGGTCGAGCCTCGGTTAACGATCATGTGAGCACCTGAACGTACGCCGTCCCAGAGCGGGGTGTGCAGCACTTGCCGGAATCGATGTGCCAGTACGAGATCGCCTCGCGGCACCGCGTCACCGGATGCTTGGGCAGGTACCAAGACCAAGCCACTTCTAGCGAGGCACCACCGGAGCGGATGCCTCCCCCACCGCAACCTGACCGGCGTCGGCGGCCCGGCGGCTACGCGAGGCGGCCGGCGCACCCGGGCCGTCAGCGTGCAGCACCTCGAACGCGCTGGGCTCGTCGTGCGCAAGGCTGAGCAGCGGGGTGGCGTGCACCTTCACGTCGTACGCCGACAGCGACCGGCGGTACGCCCCGACGCCCTCCCACTCCGTGGTGATCACCCATACCGAGGGATCCTCCACCGCCCGCCCCACGCGCCCGCCGAGGTATCCGGGGCGGGCCGCGAGCGCCTGCAGGGCTGCCTGGGCCCGCTGCAGGAAGTCGTCGCCGTCCGGTTCGGCGACGGTGTACCGGGTCACGACGATCACGACAGCTCTCCCGCCCGCTCGAGGATCTCCACCCGGTTGCCGGCCGGGTCGCGGGTGAACCCGCGCCGGCCACCGAACAGGTCCTCCTGCTCCGTCCACGGCACCCCGGCGGCCGCCAGCCGCTCGAGCACCGCGGCGAAGTCGTCGACCACCATGCCGAAGTGCGCGTCCGGATGAGCCGCGCCATCACGCTCGCTGACATGAACCTGCGTCCCGTCGCCGAGCTCCAGCCAGGCGCCGCCCCGGCCGGCGTCCCCCGGCTTGCCCACCGGGCGCAGGCCCAGCACCTGCGTGTAGAACGGCTGGACGAGCGCCGTCTGGCCGGTAGGCACCACCACGTTGACGTGATGCAGTCGGGTCACGGGGCGCTCGTTTCGTTGGGGACTGCGCCGCCGAACCGGCGATCCCGGGCGGCGTAGTTCTCGATCGCGGCCCACAGGTGCCGCCGGTCGAAGTCGGGCCACAGCGTGTCCACGAACGCCAGCTCCGCGTACGCCGACTGCCACAGCAGGAAGTTCGACGTGCGCTGCTCGCCCGAGGAGCGCACGAACAAATCGACGTCCGGCATGTCCGGCTCGTCGAGATACCGCGCGACCGTCCGCTCGCTGATCCGGTCCGGGGACAGCCGGCCGGCGGCCACGTCTTGAGCGATCTTGGCGACGGCATCGGCGATCTCCGCGCGACCGCCGTAGTTGACGCACATGGTGAGCGTGAGGACGGAGTTGTTCCGGGTCTGCTCCTCCGCGGCCTCCAGGCGACGGATCACACTGGGCCACAGCCGGGGGCGGCGTCCGGCCCACCGGATGCGCACTCCCAGGGAATCCATCTCCTCGATCCGGCGGTCGATGACGTCGCGGTTGAAGTTCATCAGGAAGCGCACCTCATCGGGCGAGCGCTTCCAGTTCTCGGTCGAGAATGCGTACGCCGACACCCAGCGCACGCCCACCTCGATGGCACCTTCCACGCAGTCGACCAGCGACGCCTCGCCCGCCTCGTGCCCGGCGGTGCGGGGCAGGCCCCGCTGCTTGGCCCAGCGCCCGTTCCCGTCCATCACCAGCGCCACGTGCCGCGGCACCAGCTCCAGCGGAATGCTCGGCGCCACGGCGCCGGACGGGTGCGGGTTCGGCGTCCGGACGGCAGCTGGAACGCCGTCCCGGCCCGCGTCCGAGCCATTGCGACGGGTCCAGCTCACGCGCGCTCCACCAGGCGCAGCGACCGCAGGCCACGCTCCAGGTGCCACTGCAGATACGCCGCCACCAGTCCGCTCGCCTCCCGCTGCTCACGTAGCCCGCTCGCGTCGGCGAGCGCCCAGTCGCCGGACATCAGGGCGTCCAGCAGCTCCACCGTCCCCGCCGCCGGCGCCACTGACCCGGCCGGACGGCACCCGCCGCACACCATGCCACCCGCTGGAACGGCGAAGGCGCGGTGGGGGCCAGCGGCGCCGCACCGGGCGCAGCCGCTCAGCGAGGGCTCGTAGCCGGCCAGGGCCAGCGCACGCAGCGCGAAGGCATCGAGCACCAGCGGCGGGGAGTGCTCCCCGGCGGCCAGGACGCGCAGGCCGCCGACCAGCAGCAGGTACAGCCGCAGCGCCGGCTCACGCTCCTCGGCGGTGAGCCGTTCCACCGTCTCCAGAATCGCGCTGCCGGCGGTGTACCTGCCGTAGTCGCCGCCGATTGACTCGCCGAACGACTCAATGCCCTCGGCCTGGGTGACGATGTCCAGCTCCCGGCCGGCGTAGAGCTGCAGATCAACCTGGGTGAACGGCTCCAGCCGGGCCCCGAACTTGGACGTGGTGCGGCGCACGCCCTTGGCGACCGCCCGCACCCGGCCGTGCCGGCGGGTCAGCAGCGTGATGATCCGGTCGGCCTCGCCCAGTTTCTGGGTGCGCAGCACGACCGCTTCATCCCGGTAGAGCGCCATCGAAGCTCAAAAGCCGAGCCGGCTCAGCTGCTTGGGGTCGCGCTGCCAGTCCTTCGCCACCTTGACCCGCAGGTCGAGGTAGACGCGGCTGCCCAGCAGCGCCTCGATCTGCTTGCGCGAGACGGTGCCGACGTGGCGCAGCCGGCTCCCGCCCGAGCCGATGACTATGGCCTTCTGCGACGGCCGCTCCACGTACATCACCGCGGCGATGTCCACCAGGTCCTTGCCCTCGCGCTTGCCCATCTCCTCGACCATCACCGCCAGGGAGTGGGGCAGTTCGTCGCGCACGCCCTCCAGCGCCGCCTCCCGGATCAGCTCGGCGACCATCACCATCTCCGGCTCGTCGGTGAGCTCGCCGTCGGGGTACAGCGGCGGCCCCTCCGGCAGCCGACTGACCACCAGGTCCGCCACCAGGCCCACCTGGTAGTCCGACACCGCCGAGACGGGGACGATCTCCGCCCAGTCCCCGAGCTCCGAAATGTCGAGCAGGTGGGCGCCCATCCGGTCCTTGTCGACCAGGTCGGCCTTCGTCGCGATCGCCACCACCGGGGTGCGCTGCTCCGCCAGTTGCTCGGCGATGAACCGGTCACCCGGGCCGACCTTCTGGTCCGCGGGCAGGCAGAAACCGACGATGTCCACCTCGGACAGCGTTCCGCGGACGACGTCGTTCAGCCGCTCGCCGAGCAGGGTCCGCGGCCGGTGCAGGCCGGGGGTGTCGACCAGGACCAGCTGGGCGTCCGGCCGATGCAGAATTCCTCGCACCGCGTGCCGGGTCGTCTGCGGACGATCAGAAGTGATCGCGACCTTGGTGCCCACGAGAGCGTTGGTCAGCGTGGACTTGCCGGCGTTGGGCCGGCCGACGATGCAGGCGAACCCCGAGCGGAACGCGGCGCTTCCAGTGCTTCCAGCGGTCACAACGTCCACGTCCGCAGCAGGCGACCGTCCGCGGCGGCGAAGTGCACGACGGGCACACCGAACTCGCGCAGCACCGGCTCGTCCCCCGGACGGACGCTGGCCTGCTCCGGCTCCGTGGCGTCACTGAGTAGCACCGCCGCCTCGAAGGTGCTGATGCCGCTGGAGACGGCCGCGACCATCGCGCCGCGCAGGGCGGACGTGGTCAGCGCCGGATCGGCGTTCTCGACCGTGGCGGCCGCGTACGTCCGCCCGTCGGTGTCGCGCACGGCCGCGCCGTCGGCGACGCCGGTGTGCGGGGCGTACGCCCGGGTGCGGGCCATCCGGGCGAGCGTGACGAGCTTGGCGTCCTCCGGCTCCAGGACCGGCTTTTCCGCGTGGGGCATCCTCGCGTCAGGCATCCTCCCGTCAGGCATCTACAGCCTCCCGGGAACCGTCGAGCGACTCGCCGGACCCGTCGGCGGGCTCGGTACGGATGAGCACGGTGTCGATGCGGTTGCGCCGCCCCCTGGTGCTCTCCGCGACGAAGGTGAGCCCCTCGAGTGTCGCGCTCGCCCCCGGAATCGGGACGCGGCCGAGGGCGGTGGCGAGCAGCCCTCCCACGGTCTCGACGTTCTCCCGGGCCAGCTCCACGCGGTACAGCTCCTCGACGTCCTCGACCGGCATTCTGGCGGTCACGCGCACGGTGTGCTCGTCCACCTGCTCGACGCCCGGCGCCGCCACGTCGTACTCGTCCGTGATCTCCCCGACGATCTCCTCGAGGATGTCCTCGATCGTCACCAGCCCGGCCGTGCCGCCGTACTCGTCGATCACGATGGCCATGTGCGTGCGCTGCGCCTGCATCTCCTTGAGCAGGACGTCCACCGGCTTGGAGTCCGGCACGAAGGTGGCGGGGCGCATGCTCGTCTCGACCGTCTCGATCGACTGCCCCTCGCGGTAGTCGAAGCTGCGGCGGGTCAGGTCCTTGATGTAGGCGATGCCGATGACGTCGTCCTCGTTCTCGCCCACCACCGGGATGCGGGAGAAACCGCTGCGCAGCGCCAGGGACAGTGCCTGCCGCAAGGTCTTGGTGCGCTCGATGAACACGATGTCCGTGCGGGGCACAATGATTTCGCGGACCAGCGTGTTCCCCAGCTCGAAGACCGAGTGGATCATCTGACGCTCGTCCGCCTCGATCACCTGGCGTTCCTCTGCCAGGTTGACCAGGTCGCGCAACTCGGCCTCGGAGGTGAACGGGCCTTCCCGGAATCCGCGGCCGGGGGTCAGCGCGTTTCCGATCAGGATGAGTACCCGCGGCAGCGGGCCGAGTGCCCGGGTGAGCAGCAGCGCCATGCCGGCCGTCGCGAGGCTGACGGCGTCGGCGTTCTGCCGGCCGATGGTGCGCGCACCCACGCCCACCAGCACGAACGTGAAGACCGTCATGACGCCGACGCCCACCGCCACCGCCCGCCAGCCGGGCCCCAGGGTGTCGACAAGCACGATCGTCACCAGCACGGTGGCGGTCAGCTCGGCGGCAACCCGCAGCAGCAGCAGGACGTTCAGATAACGGGGCGCGTCGGACACGACGACCTGCAGCCGCGGGGCGCCGCGCCGCCCGTCCTTGACCAGCTCCTCGACCCGCACCCGCGACACCCGGGCCAGCGCCGCCTCGGCGCAGGAGATGACCGCGGCCAGCACGATCAGCAGCGCTGCCGCGATCACCAGCAGCACGTCCACCCGGCTCATCGCCGGACTCCCGGAACTCCCGCGCCCGGGTAACCGCCGTACGGCGGTAGCCCATTGAGGTCGCGCCACACCGTCAGAAGTTCCGCCTGGCGGGCGAACATCTCGTCTTTCTCCGCCGGCTCGGCGTGGTCGTAGCCGAGCAGGTGCAGGATGCCGTGGGTGCACAGCAGGTACAGCTCGTCGGCCATGCCGTGGCCGGCGTCGGCTGCCTGACGCGCCGCCACCTGCGGGCACAGCACCACGTCACCGAGCAGCGTCGGCTCGGGCTCCTCATCGTCCGGACCGCGGCTGGTCTCGAGCTCGTCCATCGGAAACGCCATCACGTCCGTGGGGCCGGGCTCACCCATCCAGCGGACGTGCAGCTTCTCCATTGCCTCGGCGTCCACCAGCAGGATGGACAGCTCCGCCAGCGGGTGGATCTGCATCGCGTCCAGCACCGACCGGGCGAGCGAGACGAGCGTCAGCTCGTCGACCTCGACTCCGGACTCGTTGGCCACATCGACCGACACCGGCGTCAGCTCCGGCGACCGGGACGGCGGGCGCCCGGGGTGGAGCGCGGCGCGGTGTTCTCCGCGTCGTACCGCGCATACGCGTCGACGATCTCGCCGACGAGCCGGTGCCGCACCACATCACCGCTGGACAGCGTGGCGAAGTGGACGTCCTCGACGCCGTCCAGGATCTCCCGCACCACCCGCAGCCCGGAGGTGGTGCCCGTCGGCAGGTCGACCTGCGTGACGTCGCCGGTGACCACGACCTTCGAGCCGAAGCCGAGGCGGGTCAGGAACATCTTCATCTGCTCGGCGCTCGTGTTCTGCGCCTCGTCCAGAATGATGAACGCGTCGTTGAGCGTGCGGCCACGCATGTATGCCAGCGGGGCGACCTCGATGGTTCCCGCGCTGATCAGCCGGGGAATCGAGTCCGGATCGAGCATGTCGTGCAGGGCGTCGTAGAGCGGGCGCAGGTACGGGTCGATCTTGTCGTACAGCGTTCCGGGCAGGAAGCCCAGCCGCTCCCCCGCTTCGACCGCGGGCCGGGTCAGGATGATCCGGTTGACGGCCTTGGCCTGCAGCGCCTGCACCGCCTTCGCCATCGCCAGGTACGTCTTGCCGGTGCCCGCCGGGCCGATACCGAACACCACCGTGTGCACATCGATGGCGTCGACGTAGCGCTTCTGGTTCAGCGTTTTGGGCCGGATCGTCCGGCCCCGGTTCGACAGGATGTTGAGCGTCAGGACGTCCGCGGGGCGCTCGCGGTTGCCGCCGCGCAGCATCGCCAGGCTGCGCTCGACAGCATCAGCGGTCAGCACATCCCCGCGGTCCAGCAGAGTGAGCAGTTCTTCGAACAGCGTGACGGCGAGGGCCGACTCAGCCGGGTCACCGGTGACGGTGATCTCATTGCCACGGACGTGGATATCGGTCGACAGGGCCTTCTCGATGACCCGCAGCAGCTCGTCGCGGGAGCCCAGCAGGCTGACCATGGAGTGCGCGCCGGGAACGACGATTTTGGTCGATGTCTGCGGCGCAGCGGAATTGGAATTGTCGTGGGCCATGGGCGCGGCCATCCGGCCGCCGCACCTGCTTCCTCGACTAGGGGAACGGACGTTCCCATGCTACTCGCCGGGAGCCTGCCGGCCAGTGCTCGAAGCTGCGCTGATCGCGGACCCCGGAAACCCGGAACCGCGGTCGCCCGATCAGCCGCCGGGCAAGCCCAGCCCGCGCCCGCCGAGCACGTGCGCGTGGACGTGGAACACCGTCTGTCCCGCGTCCCGGCCGGTGTTGAAGGTGATGCGGTATCCGCGTTCGGTGATGCCCTCGTCGTCAGCAACGGCCACCGCGGTGCGGAGCACGTCCGCCAGCAGGCCGGGGTCCGCCGCCGTCATCTCTGCAACGTTCGGGTAGTGGTCCTTGGGGATCACCAGGACGTGGGTCGGGGCCTGCGGGCTGATGTCGCGGAACGCCAGCGTGCGGT
Organism: Actinomycetota bacterium; assembly: GCA_030773415.1. Classification (GTDB taxonomy): domain Bacteria; phylum Actinomycetota; class Actinomycetes; order JALYNC01; family JALYNC01; genus JALYNC01. The sequence continues at coordinate 5,632 of JALYNC010000024.1, read as the reverse complement.
CGTCCTCGCGAACCAGTGTCGCGGGAACCGTCCCGGTTATGATCTTGCAGAAAAGGCAGCCTCCGGTCGGCACGCCAGTCCTCTCTGTAGCTCGCAGTCTCCTGTGTCATGGTAGTTACTGATCGACGCAGGAACCGGCGATGTGAACTAGGTCACGTCCGGACGGGCTGCCCGGCACACTGAGTCCGTGCGATGGCGAGCGCGGAGGCAGCGGGAGCGTTCCCCGGAGCAGCAACTGACCGCCTCGTACGGTGCCCTTGAGCTGTCCGGCGGCGCCCTGTGGTTGGGCCAGCCGCGGTGGCGACTGTCCGAGCCAGGAGTGCGGCTCGACCCGGCCGGCGTGACCGGGTGGAACTCCACTGGTTCGGAGGCGACTCCGTGGGCCAAGGGCAGCAGCGCCGAGGTGACGCTTGCCGAACCGAGACCCGGACGCACGGCACGAAGCCTGTGGAGTGGATTCAAGCTGCTGGTCTGGGGGCTGCTGACCGCCGGGTCCGACGGCTGGTTCCCAGACGTCGGAGCTGGTGGGGACGTGGACCTGATCGCCGTCGAGCTGATGGTTTCCCGCTGCCCACGCATCGTCGTTGCGATGCCGAACTGGGATGAGCCGCTCTCCGAACTCGAGCGCTACGCCCCTCAGCGGGTCATGGATGTTCTGATCCGCACGCCGGCGGCCAGAGGTCACCTCGGAAGCCCGCTGCGGCTGCGTGCCGTCCTGACCGATCTGCAGGCCCGCGGCAGTGCGGCCGACATCGATGCACGGCTTCTCGCGTGGGCTGCCGACGCCGGCTGAGCTGTGCAGCCGGCCGCCCCGCGGCCCCCGACGAGAGGTCCCACGCCAGGGCGGACGGAGAAGCCCGGCGTCAGAGTGGACGCGGCTCGGCTCGCGGGACGCCGGCGAAGTCGTCGCCGTAGTCCGCTGCGGCCCGTAGCCGGCTCCGGTCGAGCACGACGATTCCGCCACGACGCAGGGAGACGACACCCGCCTCCCGCAGCTCGCCCAGCAACTTGGTCGTCGTCTCCCGCGTCGTGCCGACCAGGTCGGCGAGCTGCTCATGGGTGAGGCGGATCTCGACGCGGCGTGCCAGCAGGCCGCCCTGCGCCGGGACGGACTCCGCGAGGTGGAACAGGGCGGCCGCGACCCGCTGGGGAGCCGTCTTGAGCACGGTGTCGGCCAGCCGCTGCTCGACGTCGGCGAGCCTGCGGCCGAGCCCTTCAACGATGCGGGCAGCGATCCGCGGGTCGGCGAGCAGCATCGCGCGGACGTCGCCTTCGCTCATGACGCACAGGACGGTCGGCTCGACGGCCTCCGCGAAGCCGTCGCCCATGCGCTGGCCGACGAGGTCCATGTCGCCGAAGAGCGCACCGGCGCCGAGAACCGCGAGCGTCAGGCGGCGCCCGTCCGGCGAGACCCGGAAGATCCGCACCCGCCCCGCCTTGACGATGAACAACGTCCGGCGCTGCTCCTGCGGCGACCACACGAGGGTGCCGGCCGGGATGGACCGCATCGGCGCACGCGCCGCAATGTCCGCCGTCTCCTCCCCCGACAGGTCCTGGAAGAGCTCCACCTCGGACAGGCAGAAGACCGGTGTCCCCGGATGCCGCCCGTCGCGCCGTTCCCCTTCGGTCACCGTCACCCCTCTTGCGCCGGCCGCTGGGCTCGTCCACCGCGATCCCGGACCGCGCCCGGCGGCCACCACGAGGCGAGCCGGCGCGGCGTCCCGCTTCATATGGACGCTATCGGCAATGGCGCGGAATGGATGCCCGTTCTGTGTGCCAGCGCACAGAACGGCCGCCCGCCGCGCGCCTAGCTTCACGGCGAACCGGGCGACGAGCGCCCGCGGCATGAGGAGAGCAGCATGGCGACCACGGCAGGCAGGGCAAGCACGGCCTCGGCGGCCACAACCGGCGGGCTGTCCCAGCGCGTGATGGCGGGTGTAGTCGGCGGTCTTGCCGGCGGTGTGATCTTCGGGCTGATGATGCAGATGATGGGCATGCTCGCGATGGTCGCCGGGCTCATCGGAAGCGGCTCGGTCGCCGTGGGATGGGCGGTGCACCTGGCGATCTCGGCGTTCTTCGGCGCTGTGTTCGGCGGCGTGCTCGGCGGCGCGCTGCGAAGCGTCGGGATGGGTGTGGGGATCGGGGCGGCGTACGGGGCGGCGCTGTGGGTGATCGGCCCGCTGCTGCTGATGCCGGCACGCATGGGGATGCCGCTATTTCTGATCAACGAGATGACAATGAACAGCCTCGTGGGCCACCTGATGTTCGGTGTCGTGCTCGGTGGGGTGGCGGCCGTGCTGGTGCGTCGCGCTCGCGTCACGTCGTGACGGACGGGACTGCGGCCGGGGGCGGGGTCCGCCCCCGGCCGGTGCCGGCCACGCCGCCCGGGCTCACGGTCTACGTCTCGGTTGCCTGCCCGGGCTGCGCCCGCGCCCGCGAACTGGTGGCGCTGCTGCGCCGGGACCGGCCGTCGGCAGCGGTCGCCGTGGTGGACCTCGACCAGCTTCCGCGGCGCGACGCCCTCCCGGCCGGGGTTGTCGCCACGCCGACCTACGTTCTCGACGGCCGCGTCCGCTGGCTCGGGAACCCCTCGCTCGCGGAGCTGGTGGCGGCGTGGGACGCGGCGTCGCGCCCGGTCGTCCTCGCCCCCGCAGCGCCGAGGCAGCCGCACCAGAAGTGAGCAGCCCGCCGCGACGTGGACGTGGACGTGGCCGACGTCCCGTGCATCCCGCATTCCGGCGCAGCGCCCGGCGAAAGTACTTACCTCGGGTGCGCAGTGCGGGGGTGCCGGTTCGCGGGCGGAGGCGACAGCGTGGACGAGAACGAACTGCGGGACCTGGTGCGGAAGCTGCCGAAGGCGGAGCTGCACCTGCACATCGAGGGAACGCTCGAACCGGAGATGGTCTTTGAGATGGCCCGGCGCAACGGGGTGTGGCTGCCGTGGGCGTCGGTCGAGGACCTGCGGCGGGCGTACGACTTCTCCGACCTGCAGTCGTTCCTGACGGTGTACCAGGGCGGCGGGGCAGCGCTGCGAACCGAGCAGGACTTCCACGAGCTCGCGCGCGCGTACCTGGACCGGGCCCATGCCGACGGTGTGGTGCACGCGGAGATGATGTTCGACCCGCAGATGCACACGGAGCGGGGGGTGCCGCTCGCCGCGGTCGTCGAGGGCCTGTCGGCGGCGTGTGACGAGGCCCGGCGTGCGCACGGCATGACGACGTCGCTGCTCCTGAGCTTCCTGCGCGACCGCGGGCCGGAGGCGGCGATGCGGACGTTGCAGGCCGCACGCCCGTGGCTCGACCGGGTGGCGGCCGTCGGGCTCGACTCCGTCGAGGTCGGCCACCCACCCGGGCAGTTCGCCGACGTCTACGCCGCCGCGCGGGCCGAAGGACTTGCGGCGGTCGCGCACGCCGGCGAGGAGGGTCCGCCCGAGTACGTGTGGGAGGCGCTGGACGTCCTGCAGGTCCGGCGAATCGACCACGGTGTGCGCTCGGTCGAGGATCGGCGACTACTGGACAGGCTGGCCGAGTCCCAGGTTCCCCTCGATGTGTGCCCGCTGTCGAACGTCGCGCTGAAGGTGGTCGACGAGATGGGACGGCACCCGCTGCCCGCACTGCTCGACGCCGGCGTCGTCGTCACCGTCAACTCCGACGACCCCGCCTACTTCGGCGGATACGTCGCCGACAACTACGTCGCGGCCGCTCTTGCGTTCGACCTCGATCGCGACACCGTCATCACGCTCGCCCGCAACAGCCTGCGGGCCGCACTGCTCGAGCCCAGCGAGCTGGACGCCCACCTCGCCCGCTTCGACCCCGTGTAGCCGGCGCTGGCGTCGGCAGGTGCGGCAAGCGCCGCCCAATGCCCCTCAGGTCGGTCGTTCCGCTCCCCACCACGGCTCGTCCGCGAACGGGTAGTGGCTCCGGTCGCCGTTGCGCAGCGCGTCCAGGAACGAGCCGAAGTCGTACCTCGGCTCATAGCCAAGCACCGTGCGGGCGCGGTCGACCGGGTAGATTCGTCGCCCCCAGACCAGTTCGCCGATGTCGAGGTTCCGCGCTCGCACCAGCTCCGCGGTGCCCGGCCAGCGCTCGTCCAGCACCGACAGCACGTCGGCATGCAGGCGCGCCACGTCGCCGGCGTCCAGCCCGCTGTCCGCCATGATGTCGAACGCGTCGAACCCGCCCTCCGGCCGATGGTCCACAGCGCTGACCACCGCCTGCGCCACGTCCCGGTCGTCGACCCCGCCGAACAGCAGCCGGAATCCGTAGCGCTCGAACGTCTCCGGCACGAACATTCCGAGCCGGAGCGCCACCGTGCTGATGTCGGTGGTGTCGGCGTAGTAGCGGGCCGTCTGCTCGCTGACGACCTTCGTGAGCCCGTACAGGTTCGCGGGGCGCAGCGCCGACTGCTCAGTGACGACCTGCCACGGGTCGCCGCCCGCACCGATGTCGCCGTACACCACCATCGACGAGCCGAGCACGACGGAACGAACCCCTGCCGCACGCCCCGCCTCGTAGACGTTGAACGTGCCGTCCACGTTGATCGACCAGAAGTCCTGCGCCGACCAGTTGCCCAAGTGAATGCCGTGCAACGCCGCGCCGTGCACCACCACGTCCACCCCGGGCATGACGCTGGTGACGGCAGCAGCGTTCCGCACGTCGCCTTCAACGAACTCGTGCTCCGTCTGCAGCGGCCGGAAGTCGAACAGGACCGGGGTGTGCCCCGCCGCGGCGAGCGCGGGCACGACCGCGCGGCCTAGGTTCCCGCCCGCGCCAGTCACAAGGATCCGCATCGCTCCGCCTCCCGAACCGACGACACCGTGTCCAGCGCATACCGTCGGGAAGGGGCGGCCAACCACGAGCTGGCCGCTGATCGCTCACCTGTGTCGGAGTGCGCTCCTGCACGGGGCCGCCCTACGCGCCACTTGTGGATGCGCGCTCCGGCCGCTGTCCGAACAGACGGTGAGAACAGGGGCCGTGGTCGTGCGTCGTGCGTCGTGCGCTGTCAATCGTGGCCCTGCATGACGCGCTCCGCGCTCGGCACCGCCTTTCCCGGCACGCGCGGCAGTTGCTCCGTGAGGCGTTCGGCGGAGACGGGCCGACCCAGCAGATAGCCCTGGGCCAGGTCGACTCCGAGGTTGGTCAGATCGGCCGCCTGCCCGAGGTCTTCGACGCCCTCAGCCACCGTGACCAGACCGAGCGATTTCGCGAGCTGGACCATCGCGTGGACGAGCCGCGGGCCGGTCGGGGTGTCCAGGTTCCGCACGAAGTCACCGTCGATCTTCATGATGTCCACGGGAAGGCACGCGAGCTGCGCCATGCTCGAATAGCCGGCGCCGAAGTCGTCGAGCGCGAGGCGGACGCCGATCTCCCGCAGTTCCCGCGCGGCCCTGTTCAGCGTGAGGTGCGGCAGCTGGCGCTCGGTGATCTCGAGGGTGAGCTGGTGCGGTGCGACGCCGTGACGATCCAGCGAGCGGCTGACGTGCGCGGCGAAGTCCGGCGTGAACTCGACAGCGGCGACGTTGACGAAGACGCACGGCAGGTGGCAACCCTCCCGCTGCCACTGCCCCATCTGCGCCAGTGCCCTGTCGAGCACCCACCGCCCGATGGTGACGATGTGCCCGCTGCCCTCCGCG
>JALYNC010000023.1 GCA_030773415.1 Actinomycetota bacterium | reverse complement strand
CGGTCCACCCGCACCATGCGTCCGGAGAGCTGGTCGTCGAGCAGCTTGATGTCGGCGTCCACCATGATCTTCGCCAGTGGGCTCCAGGTGACCTCCGGCTGCCAGCCCAGGTGCACGCGGGCGCGGGTGGCGTCGCCGATCAGGGCATCCACCTCCGACGGGCGGTTGTACCGCTCGTCGATGCGCACGTACTTCTCCCAGTCGAGGCCGGCGCGAGCGAAGGAGACCTGCGCGAACTCTCGCACGGTGGCCGCCTGGCCGGTGGCCACCACGTAGTCCATCGACTCGGAGTGCTGCAGCATGCGCCACATCGCCTCGACGTACTCGGGCGCGTAGCCCCAGTCACGGACCGCGTCCAGGTTGCCCAGGTACAGATGCTGCTGCAGCCCGGCGGCGATGCGCGCGACGGCTCGGGTGATCTTGCGCGTCACGAACGTCTCGCCGCGACGCGGGCTCTCGTGGTTGAACAGAATGCCGTTGACGGCGAACAGACCGTACGCCTCACGGTAGTTACGGGTGATCCAGTAGCCGTAGACCTTCGCGGCGCCATAAGGAGAACGCGGCCAGAACGGGGTGAGCTCGCTCTGCGGCGGCGGGGTGGCGCCGAACATCTCCGACGAGGACGCCTGATAGAAGCGGGTCTCGATGCCCGACGCGCGGATCGCCTCGAGCAGGCGGGTGGTGCCGAGGCCGGTGATGTCACCGGTGTAGTCCGGCATGTCGAAGCTGACCTTGACGTGGCTCTGCGCGCCCAGGTGGTAGACCTCGTCCGGCTCGACCTGGCGGACCAGGTTCACCAGGCCCGTTGCGTCGGCGAGGTCGCCGTAGTGCAGGAACAGCTGCCGGCCCTCGTCGTGCGGGTCCTGGTAGACGTCCTCGAGGCGCTCGGTGTTGAACGACGACGAGCGGCGGATCAGGCCGTGCACCTCGTAACCCTTGGAGAGCAGCAGCTCAGTGAGGTAGGAACCGTCCTGGCCGGTCACGCCCGTCAGCAGAGCTTTCTTCACTGTCATGCCAGCCGTATCGGCCGAACCGGTGACGGCTTGAGCCCCCGAAGCGCACAAATTAGGCCCTTAGGGTGAACGCCCTTCGCGCCGAAAGAGCTCCGACGCACTTCTGCAGCCGTTCTGCCTGACCCCCGGCAGCGCAGGCGCACCGAGATCGGAGACCCATGGACCTGAAGGCCTATCTGGCGGCGTTGCGACAGCGGTGGATGCTCGTGGTGGCGTGCATGCTGGCCTGCACCGGGGCCGCGGCCGGCGTCACATTCACGACCCCCCCCGTCTACGAGTCGCACACCGAGCTGTTCGTCTCCACCTCGGAGCAGGGTGACGTCTCTCAGGCCTACCAGGGCGGACTGTTCTCCCAGCAGCGGGTGAAGAGCTACGCCCAGCTGGTCTCCAGCCCCCTGGTGACCCAGCGGGTCATCGACCGGCTGGAGCTGCAGACGACGCCCGACGCGCTGCGCCAGTCGATCACCGCCTCAGCGCCGATCGACACGGTTCTGATCCAGGTCGCCGTGCGCGACCGTGAGCCCGAGCGCGCCCGCAACATTGCCCGGGTCCTAGGACGCGAGTTCATCCGGGTCGTCGACGACCTGGAGACCCCCGAGGGCTCCGAATACGCGCCCGTGAAGGTAACCATCGTCAAGCCCGCGCAGGTGTCGTCCTTGCCGGTTGCCCCGAACATCCCACTGCAGCTCACGCTCGGCGTGCTGCTCGGCGTGGCGCTGGGTGTCGGCGCCGCGATGCTGCTCACCACCCTTGACACCTCGATCCGCACCGTCGACGACGTGACGGCGCACGCGGACGTTGCGGTGATCGGCAGTGTCAGCGACGACCCGCGCGCGGCCCGCCGGCCCCTGGTCGTCCAGGACGAGGAGTGGTCGGCCCGCGCCGAGGCGTACCGCCAGCTGCGCACCAACGTCCGCTTCGCCAGCATCGACCGCACGCTGCGCAGCCTCGTCATCTCCAGCGCCGTCGCCGGCGAGGGAAAGACCACCACGGCCGCCAACCTGGCCATCACGCTGGCGCAGTCCGGTCAGTCGGTGATCGTCGTCGACGCCGACCTGCGTCGTCCGGCGATGACCTCCCTGCTCGGCCTGAACCCGGCCGTCGGCCTGACCAACGTGCTGGTCGACTCGGTCGCCATCTCCGAGGCGCTGCAGGAGTGGCAGCCCGGCCTGCCGCTGCGCGCGCTCGCCAGTGGTCCCACGCCGCCGAACCCTAGTGAGCTGCTCGGCTCCCGCCGGATGGGCGAGGTGCTCGCCCAGCTCACCGCCATCGCCGACGTGGTCATCTTCGACACTCCCCCGCTGCTTCCGGTGACGGACGCCGCGGTACTCGCGGCGGGCACGGACGGCGTGCTGCTGGTCAGCCGCAGTGGCCGGGTCAAGCGCGCCCAGCTGGCCTCCAGCGTGCTCGCCGTGCGTGGTGTCGGCGCGAACCTGCTGGGCGTCGTCCTGAACGGCGTCCCGCGCCAGCGCGGCCGCCAGTACGGCAGCTATGCGTACTCCTACACGCCGCTGCACGGCACGGATGGGCAGGACGCGGGCCGCCGCTCGCGCCGACAGCGCCGCCGCGACAGCGTGGGCGCCGGTTCGTGACCTCCGCCGGAACCCCGGCGGAGCGGGAGCGGCTACTGATCGTCGGGGTGAACTACGCGCCCGAACCCACCGGCAGCGCTCCCTACACCGCCGGGCTGGCCGAGACGCTGGCCGCCAGCGGCCACCCGGTCGACGTGGTCACCGGGGTGCCGCACTACCCGTCGTGGCGGGTGGACCCCGCCTACCGGTGGTGCCTGCGCCGCCGGGAGCACCGCAACGGTGTCCAGGTGCACCGCCTGCGGCACTACGTGCCGGGCCGGCAGTCCGCGCTGACTCGCATCGGCTGGGAGGCGTCGTTCCTGGCCAACGCCGGCCTGCTGCGGACGACCGCGCCAGCCGCGGTGATCGCCTCGATGCCCAGCCTGGGCGGCGGGGTGTACGCGGCCTCGGTCGCCCAGCGGCACGGCTCGCCGCTCGCCGTCGTGGTGCAGGACCTCGTGGGACAGGCCACCACCCAGAGTGGCCTGCGCGGGGGCAGCCGGGTCAGTGGGCTGGCGTCGGGTATCGAGCGTCGGGTGCTGCTCCAGGCCGACCTCGTCGCCGTGGTGTCTCCGGCGTTCCGTGACCAGCTGTCGGCCTACGGTGTGCCGGCAGACCGCATCGTCGACTTCCCGAACTGGACCCATATCGGCGGCACATCGGCATCCCGCACGGACACGCGGCGCGAGCTGGGCTGGGGCGAGGGCCAGTTCGTCGTGCTGCACACCGGAAACATGGGCCTCAAGCAGGACCTGGGCAACGTGGTGGAGGCGGCACGACTGCACGGCGACGGCGACCTCGGGCACCCCAGCCCGCTGTTCGTGCTGATGGGCAACGGCAATCAGCGGTCCCAGCTGGAGCGGCAGGCTGCCGGCCTGGCCAATGTCGCGATCGTGGACGGCGTGGACGCTGCCACCTATCCCGCCGTGCTGGCCGCGGCGGATCTGCTGTTGGTGAACGAGCGGGCCAGCGTCGGCGACATGTCTCTGCCGAGCAAGCTGACGTCGTACCTGGCGGCCGGACGGCCGGTGCTCGCCGCCGTCGGGAACGCCGGGGCCTGTGCCGGTTTCCTGGCCGGCACGGCGGGTGCGGCACGGCTCGTTCCTCCCGGCGAGCCGCGGCTGCTGCTCGACGCGGTCCTGGAGCTGCGCGACGACGAGGCGGCCAGGCATCGCATGAGCGGTCGCGCAGCCGACTACGCCTCGCAACATCTCGGCCTGGCCGCGGCACAGCAGCGGATCGCCGAGCTCGCCGAGCGCCTGTTGCACTGCCGCGGCGGGGTGCCGGCGCAGGCAGGAAGCCCAGAGCGGGTCAGCGCGGCGGGCACGTCCCGCCGGTAGCCGCCAGGCCGGCCCGATCGCCCAGGCCCCAGGCGCCCTTGCGAGAGCTGATCCGCGAGCTCATCACCTGCCGCTCGTCGTTGACGTGCTCCAGGCCCATGGTGTGCCCGAGTTCGTGCATCAGCAGGCGGACCAGCGGCGGACGTCCGCCTGTCAGCGGGCCGTCCTCCGGGCGGAGCCCCGGGTAGAACTTGGCCGCCGCGGAGGCGTCCAGCACCACGTAGCCGGCGGTGATCCGGGCGGCCTCGTTTCCCCCGTCGCTCGAGATGTTCGAGTACTCGGCGTACCAGCCACCGACCGCGTCCTCGTGCGGGTCCCGGCTGAGCAGGTCGCTCACGGGGGCGCCCGGTGCCGCGGACCGCTCCGCCGACGTCGCCCGTGGGCTCACCGCCCAGGCCAGCACCAGATCGGCGGTGTCGGCGGGCCAACCGTCGTCGACCCACGACTGCTGCGGCACGGCCTCGGTCTGCCCCGTGTAGGAGAAGCGCAGCCCGGACGCCCGTCCGGCCTTCTCGACCGCGACCCGCACGTCCTCGAGCGCGCCTTCGGGCGCTCCGCGCAGGTTCACCGACCAGCGGACCGTGCGGCACGGCTCCCAGGCGGCCGCCGCGCCGTTGTCGAGGGTCGCCAGGCGGTACGACGACGATCCGGACGGGCCGTCGACGGCTCCGGTCCCGGACGCACCGGCGATCCACGTGGCGGTGACGGCGACCGTGAGGGCGGCCGCTGCTTCGAACCGCCTCCGCCACCTGCTCGCCCGGCCGCACGCTCGGGCTGCTACCACCCCCGATGCCGGGTCGGCGGTGTCGTCGAGGCCCGTCATCTGACTCCCCCGCCCGTCCCGTCAGCACGGCGCCGGCTGTTCAGCGACGCAGTTCTCACGGTAGAGCGCGGTCACCTCCCGTGCGGGTCGCCGGGTTCCAACCCGGGCTTTTTCACCCGTTCGGTCGCCACAGTTCCGCGATTCCGCGGCCGACAAGGCGCTGCCGACGGCCGGGTCAACAGCGAGACGGTCTCAAGTTCTCCGGCGACCCGGCCGAATTCTCCTGCAGTGCCCCGAGACAGAAGAGGAAAGCAGCTCATGAAGCGGATCGTTCCCGCGCTCGTCGCCTCCGTCATCCTGACGGGTGCCACCGGCTCCACCGCCCTGGCCGCCACCGACCAGCCGTACTTCCCGGTCGGCAAGGACGGCGTCGAGGTGAGCTCCACTCGGGTGGCTCCCGGCCAGGCCGTCACCGTCACGTTCGGTGGCTTCAAGCCCTACTCCGTCGTCACCATCACCGTCGACCTGGTCTCCGAGGCTCGCGCCCTGAGCACCTCCGCCGGCGACATCGAGCTGATGGCGGCGCAGTCGTACACCCGCAAGGCGGACGGCCTTGGCGTCGTCACCCTGGAGATTCCGCTCAACGAGGCCGGCACCTACAACGTCGGCGCGTCGGGCATCGACCCGTCCGGCAACCCGCGCAACGTCAGCACCGAGGTCGTTGCGGCGCCCAAGAGCGCCGGAACGGGCCAGGGAGCCGGTAGCTCCTCCGAGGACGGCGTCACCGCCGTGCTCGCCCTGGCCGCAGGCCTGACGGCGACCGCGGCCGGCGCCGGCTACGCGGCGCGCCGTCGCCGCATGGGTGCCACGGGCTGATCTTCCCCCTGCCAGCTTCATGCGCAGCCGGAAGCCGCGCCGCCATCAATAGGCGGCCGGCCTCCGGCTGCGCGTCATTTGTCCTGACGACGGCCGGAGGCCGCGGATGAAGCTCCCGCGCCGTCCCGCTAGGCCGGCGCTCGGCGTCAGCCTGCTGGTTCTCGTGCTCTGGCTGGGCGCGGCGGGCGCTTATCTGCTGCACACCGCCTCGCAGGCGGGTGACGCGTTGGCCGCGAGCCGACCGGCGTTGCAGTCGGCCCAGCAGGCGCTGCGCGCCGGCGACCTGGCCGGCGCCTCGGCGGCGCTGCGGACAGCCGCGCCGCACGTGGCACGAGCCCGGCGTCTCACGTCCGGCCCGGTCTGGGCGGTGGCGGCACGGCTGCCCGTCGTGGGCGGCAACCCCGCCACGCTGCGCGCTGTCACCCGGACCTGCGACGAGCTGGTCCGCGGCGTGGGGCAACCGGCACTGCGCGCCGTCCAGCTCGGCGCCGGGTCCGACACGTTGGAGCTGAGCCGGCTACGCAGCACCGGCCTGACCCTCACGGCGGCAGCGGGGCGTGCCCAGCACAGCCGGAACGAGCTGGCAGCCACGCCGACGCTGCTCGTCGCCGGCCCACTCATCCGAGCCCGCGAGCAACTGCTGCACCAGCTGGACGACAAGCTGCTTCCCGCGCTGCACCGATCGGCCGCGGCCGCGTCCGTGGCACCGGACCTGCTCGGAGCCAGCGGTCCACGCCGGTACTTCGTGGCCCTGCAGAACACCGCCGAGGCGCGCGGCACGGGCGGGCTGCTGGGCGTCTACGCGATCGTCGTCGCCGAGGCGGGAAAGGTGCGCCTGGAGCGGGTGGGCAGCGACGTCGACCTGGTGTCTCGCGAGACCGCGCCGGTCCATCTCGGCGAGGAGTACGCCTTCCGGTACGCCGAGTACGCGGCCGGCTCGGACTGGCTCAGCGGCAACCTCAGCCCCCACTTCCCGTACGCCGCCCGCACCTGGTCCACCCTGTGGGAGCGGCAGAACCGGCAGAAGCTGGACGGAGTGCTCGGCGCGGATCCGGCGGTGCTGGACGCGCTGCTCGCCGCCTCCGGCCCGCTACCCCTGCCGGACGGCACGGTGCTGGGCGCCGGACAGGCCGTCGCGGTGACCCAGCAGCAGGCCTACGTCCGGTACGGGACGCAGACCGAGCGCAAGCTGTTCCTCGCCGGGCTGGTGGGGGCGACCTTCGAGCGACTGTCCTCCGCCGACCTGCCGACGCTACCGATGCTCCGGTCCCTGTCCGGCGCCGCCACCGCCGGCCGGCTGCAGGTCTACTCCGCCACTCCGGCGGAGCAGTTGCTGCTGGCGCGGGCCGGGCTCGCCGGGGAGCTGCCCCGCACGTCCCGGCCATTCCTGCTCACCACGGTCAACAACGCCTTCGGCAACAAGCTCGACTACTACCTCGACCAGCAGGTCGACTACCGGCTGGGCAGCTGCAACGGGGATGAGCGGCCGAGCACCGTGACGATCCGCCTGACCAACCGGGCGCCCGGTGGCCTCTCGCCGTACGTGACGGGCGCCGTCGAGCCGACCCGGACTCGGCCCTACCCTTACGCCTGGCATCGGGTGCTGCTGTCGGTGTTCACCACGTCCGGCTCGCAACTGACCGCCGCGACCCTCAACGGCAGGCCCGTCGCCCTCCGGCCGTCGACCGAGCGCGGGCATCCGGTGTACGACACCTACGTGGACCTGCCCGTGGGGCAGGAGGCGGTGCTGGCGCTCGA
>JALYNC010000022.1 GCA_030773415.1 Actinomycetota bacterium | reverse complement strand
CAGCTTGGCCGGGTCGATCGCGGGATAGGCCCCGTTCGCTTCGAACAGCGCCAGCTGAACCGACGGGTCGAGCAGTTCGTTGGCCACCACCATGGCGGCCGCCGCGTGCGCGGCGTTGGCAGGGACGGCGACGAAGCTGTTGTTGGCGATGTTCCCTACGTCCAGGACGGCCTCCCGGGTCGAGGCTGGGAAAGTGCCGTTGGCGACCTTCTGCCCGACCGCACCGGGACCGTAGGTGAGAAACGCCGAAATCTCCCCACTCGCGTAGAGGCTCTCAACTTGTTCCTGCGTGGCCGGGTAGGTATTTCCGCGCCGCCACAACGCCGGCTCGATGTCGTTGAGTCGGCGCCACAGTCGGTCGTTCGCCGCGGCGAAGTCAGAGTCGTCCACCGAGTCGCCCACCTTGTCCGGGCCACCGGCGGTGTCGTAGAGGAAGGTACGCACCGCCATCGAGCCCGTGAAGTCCGGCGGCGCGGCATAGGTGAAGCGCCCGGGATTCGTCCTGGCCCACGCGAACAGGGAGTCGACGGAGTCGACGTCGCCGGCGGTGAGCGCGCTGCTGTCGTAGACCAAAGCGGAGTTCGCCTGCTGCCACACCGACTCGCAACCCTCGACAGGGACACCGAAGTCGCGGGTAACCGCCGGGTCGGTGAAGTCGACGTACCTGGCATTGGGAAGGTTCCGGTCGTACCCACAGCGCCACAGCTTCGCCTGCTTGCCGGTGGCGAAATTTTCTCCGTTGACCCAGACGAGGTCGACGCTGCCCTTCTCGCGGCCGGCCTGCTTTTCACCCAGAACCTTGTTCACCGCCTCAGCCGTGTCGGTGATTTTCACCTGATTGACGCTGACGCCGTAGCGCTTCAGCCGCTGGGTCAGCGGCCCAGCCACGAAACGGTTCAGGGTCTCGTCGCCGCCGTACATGTACCAGTTGACCCGTTGCCCGCGGGCTTCGCTCAGCACGGCCGACCAGTCGCTGCTGTCCGGAGCCGAAGTCGACGTCGTCTCTTCGGTGCCGCAGGCGCTCAGCGCGATTCCCGCGGTCAGGACCAGGACCGCGGTACGTCGGGTGCGGGAAAGCCCGGGTCGGGACGAGGACATGAGCAACTCCGTGGTGAGTAGGGCTTACGAGCGCTGGTGTCAGTGCCGGCTGGAGTCGGCTGGGGCGCGGTCGCCGGCTCGGACAGCACCCGGTAAGCGAAGGTGATGCGCTGGACAGCGGTGATGGCCACCGCCGCCGCGAACAGCCACGCGATGACGGCGGCGTGCCGGGGTAGGAGCGTGAACGCCACGTAGACCAGCACCGTCTCGGTGCCCTCGGCCAGCCCACCGACGAACCGCAGCGAGCGTTCGTCGCCGCACGTGTGGCGACGCCGCTCCAGCAGCGAGGACAGGGCGAGGAAGGCGGCGCCGGAGATGTAGTAGGTGACCAGCAGCACCAGGCACGCCAGCCGCGCGGCGGGAACAGCGACCGCCACGGCCAGAACGAACCCCGCGTAGATGCTGAAGTCCGCGACCACATCGAGGAAGCCGCCGCGATCCGTGGGGCCCACAGCCCTGGCCACCGCACCGTCGAGTCCGTCGATCAGGCGGTTTGCCAGCCACAGCAGCAGCGCTGCCGGCCACATGCCGGTGGCCGCGGCGAGGCATGCCGTCACTCCGACGACCCAACCGGCGAACGTCAGCGAATTGGGGGAGATCCCGGCGGCCGCCAGCCGGGCGCCCGCCCGGTCCAGCGACGGCGAGAGAACGGCGCGCGCTTTCGTGTCGAGCATCGGCTAGCCGGTCTCTGCGGTGCGCTGGCCGACCGGAAGCAGTGGCAGGAGGCGGCGCAAAGCCGCGTTCTCCTGCGGATCCAGAACCGCGTGCTGCACGCATGCCGGAACCAGGGTGCCGTCCTCCGGGTGCGCCATCGCGTAGTGGCAGGCGGCGAGCCGTTCCTGGGTGGCGCGGATTTCCGGCTCGGTGCTGATCTGACCCTGCCGGGTCAGCTCCCAGGCGGGCGTCACCTGCGCGGCGTCCATGAACTGGTGCATGACGAAGGTGACCGGAACGATCCCGCGGTGGCGGACGAGCGCCCGCGGCCCGACCCGTCGGACAGTACGGGTGAACCAGGCTCCCGCGAGCAGGATCGTGGTCGGCCGCCGGATCAGCACCCAGAGCACCTGCGCGGCCAGCAGCGCAGCAGGGGTGCCGGTGAACGACAGGTGTCCCATGCGAATGAAGAACGCGTCCCGAACGGCAAGGTCACGCGCGTCGCCACCGTCCAGCCACGGGTACCAGCGTGGGCCGACGTAGAAGCCGTACGCGGTGCGGTTGCAACGCACGTCACCGTTCTCCAGCACCCGGTAGTCCAGCGGCGCGCCGGCGCCGCGCTCGATCTCCGTCCACACCGCATCCGGTGTCACCTCGCGGAAGGTCTCGTGCCAGCGCCGCTCGTCGCCCAGGTGCGCCGCGGGCTGGAAGGAGAACATCCGGTAGCCCATGTCGCGGGAGGTGCGGACCACGTCGGCGACCTGACCGACGTTGCCCGGGGTGACCGTCATGTTGTGGGCCAGGAAGGACCGGACGCCGTGCTCGCGGCGCAGCCGCAGAAACATGGCCGCGAAGCGTCGCCGGTAGTCCGTGAGCGCCAGCTCATTCGCGGGACGTGGGATGCCGCGGCGCCCGAACATGAACTGGTCGAAGTGCGCCGCGAAGGACAGCCGGCGAAACCGGCGCCGCCCGTCCGGCCCTATCGCCAGCGCCTGCAGGTAGTCGTAGTCGAAGTCGCCGTGGGTGAAGCTCATCGGCTCCCGGCCGTGGGCACGCATCACCGTGAGAGCCTTGGCGTGGTCCTGCGGCGCGAGCAGACTCACCTCGCCGCCGATCAGCTGGGCGTGCGCCCTTGGACCCCGCACCGTGCGCAACAAAGCCATCTGCGCCGTGACCTCGCCGATCGTGTGCGCTCCGTCCACCCGAACCCGGTTGGCGTCGCGTGAGTGATAGCACGGGGCACAGGCGAGGTTGCAACGCGGGAAGACGCCGTGCGTGCCTTCGCAGCCCACGCCGTGCCGGCCCAGAATCTGCCCCGGCGTCTTCGCCACCTCCGGCAGCTCCTTCCAACGGCGGGCCATCGCCGCCGTGAACTCCGGATTCCCGAAGCGGATGAGCTGCTGAAGGCGCCGTAGCCGTCGCAGCAGGTGCATGGGTCGTCCTTTCAGTCCTTGCTGCCTGGAACCGGCGCTCGCACCGCTTGCGGCGTCTGCGGCTACTGGTAGGCCTGCTGGTGGAGATCGCGCAGCGCACCCTCGATGGCCCGGTGGAAGGTCGGGTGCGCGTAAATCATCCCGGCCAGCGTCTCGGTCGGCACCTCGGCGTGCGTGCTGGTCCTCCCTCGCTCACGCTGTTCAGCCGGGGGAACCCGCCCCGTGCGGTCGTTCCTTCCCGGCCACCGCAGGAGGCGCCGGGTCGGAAGTGGCTGCACCCGAATGACCGCCCGCCGCAACGGCCGGCGAATGTCCAGGACGAGTTTGTCCTTTCCCGAAGACCAGCGGCCGGTGATCTGCTGCAAGCACTTCATCAACCACCGCAAGCAGGCCGCCGGCGGTGGAAGGATCATCAAGACCACATCGGTGCACCAGGAGCAGCCGCGAGCGGGCGCGGCTGATGCAGATGGTCGGCCAGGGCGCCTGACGGTCAGGCGGGGCCACGCCGGTTCGGCTCCGTCACGGCAGTGGTCCAGCCAATCAGTGCGGCGAGTAGCAGGAGCGCGCCGCCCGCGTAGTAGACGGCGCTGATGCCAAGGGTGTCCGCGACGATGCCGCCGATGGCGATGGACAGCAGCCTGCCGAGCTGCCAGAGGAGGTCCAAGCTGGCGAAGATCCGTCCCCTGACCTCTGCGGGGGTGTGGGCTTGGAGCAGGGAGTTATACGTGACCGCCCCGGTGGAGGTGCCCAGCCCGTAAGCGAGCAGCGCGGCCATGGCCACGGGGAGTGCGGTCGCGGCGCCCAGGACGAGGTCGATGAGGCCACGCAGCAGGAACGGACCGAATACGAACATGGGCCGGCGCGGGTCGGTGATCAGGCGGGTCAGGACCAGCGGGCCGAGCGCGGCGCCGAGGCCGATCGCGCCCAGCAGCAGCCCGTAACGGCTTGGTGCCAGGTCGAGGTGGTCACGAGCGAGGACGACGAGCAGGGCGCTGGTCGCGCCGGCCGACAGCGCGGCGAGCAGCTGGCCTACGGCGAGAGCGCGCAGTAGCCGATCGGCGGCGAGAAACCGGGCGCCGTGGGCGGCGTCGCGCACCCAGCCGCGTCGGGCCACGGACGTGGGGGTGGCGGGGAGACGGAGACCGGCCAGGACGGCGGCGCTGACCAGGAAGCTCGCCGCATTGAGGGCGAAGGCCGGATCGGGGCCGAGAGCGGCGTAGATGATGCCGGCGGCCGGGGCG
>JALYNC010000021.1 GCA_030773415.1 Actinomycetota bacterium | reverse complement strand
CAGGCGGGGGCGCGGAGTGGCGGACGGGGTTTGCGCGACCGTTCTCAACGGGTATGGACGGCTTCGAACGGGTGTTCGAGAACTGGGAGGATGTCACGTGGCACGGGACAACAGCAGCGACGGTGTGCAGCGCAACGCCGAGAAGGACCCGTCGGACTGGGTGACCGGCGACGAGCCGATGACCGGACCGCAGGAGTCGTACCTGCAGACGCTGGCGAATGAGGCGGGCGCTGACGTGCCGGCCGACCTCACCAAGGCCGAGGCGTCCGAACGCATCGACGATCTGCAGGAGCAGACCGGGCGCGGAAACTGAGCTCCGCTATTCAGAACCAAAACGTCACTCTGGACTGGCAACGGTCGGGCGGCCGGTAACCGTCTGATCGCGGCACGTTGCACCCTCGGTTGCGGCGTGGGGGTGGCAGTTGTCCGGACTGTTTCGAGCCGGCGTGCTGTCGCCCAGCTTGGTCTTGCCGCTGGCGGGGCCGGCGGTGCGCCAGCCGCCGGCTTCGATCGCGCGCCAGGGGACCAGACAGCGCCGCCGGTCACCTGCCGATCGTCAGCGACGCCCGCCACGCGCCTCCGCACAGCCCCTGCCACTGGTGACGTGCCGCCGTCGGAACACGATGCGCCTGGACTACGTCACCTCGCGTTCGGTCAGGCGAATGTAGTAGCCATCGGGGTCCGTCAATCGGAAGTCGCGCAGCCCCAAGGCTGCCTGAGAATCTCTGATCGCAAGATGCCGTCCTCCTGCTCTGTCGCGGCGTACTCGTTCTCGAGGTCGTCCACCTCGAATACCAATTCCACGCCGGATGGCGGACGGCGGCACTCAGCGTGCACGGCTCCGGTTCGAGGTGACAGGCCGAGAACTACGCCGTCACGTTGCAGGGCCACGTAAGGTTCAGACGCTTCCCGGTGGTCGGTCCTGACGTGGAAGCGCAATACTCTCGTGTAGAAGTCCATGGCTCGTTCCAGGTCTGCTGGAAAAAGTTCGAAGCGCACCGACAATGGCATATGCCGCCCCTGAGGTCATCCGGCGTAGTCAGGCTTAGTCTGACCGCCTCTCAACACCGGCGCCGTCTTCTTCAGTGTCAAGGCCGTCGCTGGCGGGCCATCCAGGCCAGACATCCGAGGAAGGGGTCGGTGAGCGAGCCGGACGGGCCCCCACACTGGGACCCGCACTCCTTGGGTGGTGGTTAAGTCGAAGGGCTACTGAAGGGACCCAGCGT
Organism: Actinomycetota bacterium; assembly: GCA_030773415.1. Classification (GTDB taxonomy): domain Bacteria; phylum Actinomycetota; class Actinomycetes; order JALYNC01; family JALYNC01; genus JALYNC01. Next base: position 27,411 of record JALYNC010000021.1, on the reverse strand, counting down.
GTCTTTGGACGCTGCACCTACTGCACTGAGGGTCACGGTTCTGGTAGTTATTGCGGCTGGGTGCTCATTCGCCTGTGATCGGATAGCGCGGCGACGGGGGGGCGGACCACCGCAACTGGAGCTACATCGGCTTCATGTTGGGACCACTCGGACTGCTCGTGTGCGCGCTTTTCTCCGGCAGAAGCAGGGGTTGAGCAACCTATCGCCGCAGCAGTGACACCCGCTCTTGGCGACCAGCCATACGGGGGCCTCTTCCGCTGATCCCGCTGTCGCCAGGACTCAGCCGGCACGTTGAGAGCTAGCGGTACTCCGGCTGAGACCCCTCTGACCACGCCGGCACGACGTCGAGCTGCGGGTCACTGACGAGTGCGTCGATGGCGGCCCGGCTGGCGCCGATCCCGGCCCAGTGCGGGTCGACATCGCTTGCCAGGCACCAGCGATGGTCTGCGGGCCAGACGAACGCCGGCGGCGCGATGCGCTGCCCGTCGCCGATGTCCGCCTCCCAGGCATCGATGTCGTCGAGTGAACCGCGGAGCAGGGCGTAGCGGCGGTGCGGTATCTCGACCAGCGGCCCGCCTCGCGCCTTCGGCGGCAGAGCAGCGTCCAAGTGCCACCCCTCCCACAAACAGAAGTAACACTCCTGCGGCGTGGAGGTGAACGGCGCCAGCCGGTGTAGCGCACGCCGCGCCTGCGCGATGTCCGAGGGATGGTCCTCGGGAACCTGGGCGTCCGCCTCGTCCTGACCCGGCCTGCTGGGCTCGGGGATGAACCGGAGGCGGGCGTATGCCTCGAACGTCGCCGGCCCGAAGGCGATCAACTGCATAGCCGGCGTACTGGACCGGACGATCCACTCAGCGGCGCTCGTGTCCGGGCAATAGCGAAGTCCCACGGTCACCCCGTCCCCGCCTGCCCAGCGCTCCGTTGCGTCAAAGCCTACTGATCGCCCGACGAGTGACGTCTGCAGCGGCCTTGCGGTGGAGCCTCGCCATCCGAGAAAGCCCATGGCCGCTGCGCGGTCCGTGTTGTTGAGTTGCTTGATGCGCGTCGTGAAGCTCCACAGCGCCGAGATCGACATCGACGAACCCCTCGTGCGCCGGTTGCTCGGAACGCAAGCGCCGGCATGGGCGCAGCTGCCCCTGCGCCTCGTGGAGCCGGCCGGCACGGACAACGTGATGGTCCGCCTCGGGGAGGAGCTGGTGGTCCGGCTGCCGCGCACGGAGACGGCAGCGGCCGGCCTGGACAAGGAGCAGCAGGTTGTACCCCGGCTGGCACCCGGCCTGCCGACTGCCGTGCCTGTGCCGGTGATGGTCGGTACTCCGCAGCACAGCTACCCGTGGCGCTGGTCGATCTCGCGCTGGCTGCCCGGGCGCTCCCCCGCACCCGGATCCGGCGATGCCCGCCTGGCGGCTCAGCTTGCCGACTTCGTCGTGGCACTTCGCGGCATCGACACCTTCGGACTGACGCCCGCGGGCCCGCTGCACTCCTACCGGTGTGACCCGCTCGCGCTGCGCGACGCCGACACCCGCGAGTGCATCGGGCAGTGCCGCGACCTGCTGGACACCTCCCGCGTCACAGCCGCGTGGGATCGGTGCGTCGAGGTCGCCGAGTTCGCCGGTCGGCCGGGATGGATGCACGGCGACCTGCAGCCCGGCAACGTGCTGGTTGATCTGAGCGGGCTCACCGCCGTTCTGGACTGGGGCATGCTCGCGCTGGGCGACCCGGCAGTGGACTGCCTGCCCGCCTGGACGCTGCTCGAGCCGGCGGCGCGTTCCACGTACCGTTCTCGGGCCGACGTGGACCACGCCACCTGGGCGCGCGGCAGGGGCTGGGCGCTGTCCATCGCGCTCGTCGCGCTGCCGTACTACGTGCACACCGACAGCCGCATGACGGCGTGGGCGCGGTACGCGATCGAACAGGCCGTCGACGACGCACTCCTCTGACGGCCGTTCAGCAGCGGCACGTCATGGGCTGAAGATCGCTCCCTGCAGCTGGCGGTCAGCCGGTGCCCATGTGCGGGTACCAGAAGTCCGTCGGCGGAACGAACACCTCTTTGAGCGCCCGAGGTGAGACCCAGCGGAGCAGGTTCAGCACCGAGCCGGCCTTGTCGTTGGTGCCGCTCGCTCGCGAGCCACCGAAGGGCTGCTGCCCGACGACCGCGCCCGTCGGCTTGTCGTTGATGTAGAAGTTGCCGGCCGAGAACCGCAACGCGCTCTCGGCCGCGACGATCGCCTGCCGGTCCTGGGCGATCACGGCTCCGGTCAGTGCGTATGTCGCCACGGTGTCCACCAGGTCGAGCGCCTCGGCGAAGTCGCCGTCTTCGTAGACGTACACAGCCAGGATCGGCCCGAAGTACTCGGTACGGAAGATCTCGTGGTGCGGGTCGGAGCACTCCAGCACGGTGGGCCGCACGAAGTAGCCTTCGGCGTCGTCCGTCGTGCCACCGGCGACCACCTTCACGGCCGGGTCGCCGGCCACCGCCTCCAGCACCTTGCTGAGCCGGTCGTACGCGCGGCGGTCGATCACGGCGCCGGTGAAGTTGGTGAAGTCAGTGACGTCCCCCACCGGCAGGGCCTCGACCTCGGCAAGGAACTCCTCGCGCATGCCGTCCCACAGCGACCGCGGCAGATAGGCGCGGGAGGCCGCCGAGCACTTCTGCCCGGAGTACTCGAACGCTCCGCGGATCAGTGCGGTACGGAGCACGTCCGCGTCGGCCGAGGGATGGGCGACGACGAAGTCCTTGCCACCGGTCTCCCCGACCACGCGCGGATAGCCGCGATACCGCCCGATGTTCTCCCCCACTGTCCGCCAGATGTGGTGGAACGTGGCGGTGGAGCCGGTGAAGTGGATCCCGGCCAGGTCAGGTGAGACCAGCGCCACCTCCGAGACCGCCGAGCCACTGCCGGTCACCATGTTGATCACTCCGGGAGGCATGCCGGCCTGCTCCAGCAGGCGCATCGTGTAGTGGGCGGCGAGCTGCTGTGCGGGAGCCGGCTTCCACACCACCGTGTTGCCCATCAGCGCCGGCGCCAGCGGAAGGTTCGCCGCGATGGCGGTGAAGTTGAACGGCGTGATGGCCAGCACGAAGCCCTCCAGCGGCCGGTGATCCAGCCGGTTCCACGTGCCGGGGCTGGACTGTGGCTGCTGCTCGAGAATCTGCCGGCCGAAGGCGACATTCCAGCGCAAAAAGTCGATGAGCTCACATGCGGAGTCGATCTCGGCCTGCACGCACGTCTTGCTCTGCCCCAGCATGGTGGCCGCATTCAGGGTGTCGCGCCAGGCTCCGGAGAGCAGATCCGCCGCCTTGAGCAGCACGACCGCCCGATCATCGAAGCTCATGCGCCGCCACGTGGAGGCGGCCTCGCGCGCGGCGGCCATCGCTGCTTCCACGTCCGCCGGAGTGGACTCCCGCAGCACGCCCAGCACCGCCCCGTAGTTGTGGGGCTGCACGACGTCCATCGCCGTCCCGCCGCCCATGCGTTCCGCTCCGCCGATGGTCATCGTCAGCTCGAGACGTTGTGCCGCCAGCACCGTCAGCCGGTGGCGCAGGCTGTCCCGCTCGGGCGTCCCGGGGCCGTACGAGCGCACCGGCTCGCTGACCGGCGTCGGGACCTGGGTGACGGCATCCATCGGGTCTCCTCGGAATGTGCGCTGGGGCCTATGCGCAGTCTGCCCCGTGGGCGGCAGCCTCTGCGGCCGACGGGCCACGCAAGATCGGATCCGGGGCTGGAGAAATCGGATCTTGCACCGGACGCCCCTTCCTCCGGCAGACTCCAAGCATGAACGTCGCGGCGCGGATACCTCACCCCACGAGAAGCCCGGGCAGCACGAAGTCGCCACGTGGGGCAACGCCGAACCCAGCCCGCAGGGGCGGACACCAGCGGCCCGCCGCAGCGACAACGGCGGCCATCGTGGGCGCAGGGCCTCGTACTCGGAACCTTCCTGCATCCGGCGGGCGCCGACCCGAACGTCCCCTCACTGGCATTCGCCGAGTACGCAGCTGACCGGACATGGGTCGCCAGCCACACGCTGCAGCTCGCCGGAGCCGTCGCGCTCGTGGGGTCACTTCTGTTGTCCTTCAGCGGCCGCCCATGGCGTGCGCACGGTGCCGTAGCCGTGGGAACAGCCACGGCAGCCGCCACCATCGCCGCGACCGCCGTGCTGCAGGCGGTCGACGGCATCGCGCTCAACAACATGGTCGACGCGTGGGCAGCCGCGAGCGGCCCCGAACAGCAGTCGCTCTTCTCCGCCGCGTACGCCGTGCGGCAGGTAGAGATCGGCCTGGCGGCCGTCTCTAGCACGCTCGGCGGCGCCTCCGTGCTCGCGTACTCCTGTGCGCTCGCGCTCGAGCCCCACACGCGCCGAGCCATCGTCTGGGCCGGCGTTCTGACCGGCGCGGCGACCATGGCCGGGGCGGCGGCGATGGCCTACACGGGATTCTCGTCGGTCGCGATGGCGATCACCATGCCCGCTGGCATCGCGATGGTTGCGTGGGTCGTGGCCGTCGCCGCGACCGCAGGCAAGCACGCGAAGACATGACGCCTCCCTAGCGCGGCAGTCGTGTTACGGCGTCAGCGTCCACCGACCATTCGCTAGCCCCCGGCGGCCTCGTCCGGCCTCCCGCCCAGCTCCGGCGCGGGCGACCCGCACAGGCCGGCGAGCTCCTGGCGGGCGTACCACTGCAGCTCCCACCCCTCCGCCTCGTCGACGGTGAACTGCGCGTCCTCGCTGCCCAGGTCGGCCGCGATCACAGCCTCCGCGGCGGCCGCCACGGCCGACTCGGCTGCCACGTCGTCCACATGTCCGGAGGCCACGGCCCGCAGCGGCACCGGCACCCCGACACGAACCGCCGCCCGGTCGAGGTCCGGCAGGAACCGGACGTCGGCATCGGCAACGTCGACCGCCAGCACCACCCGCCGCCGCGGCGCCGCCGGCTCCCCATCCAGCAGCCGCAGCGACCCGCGGGCGGCCTCGGTGAGCGCCACGTACTCCAGCTCCTCCGCGTCGCCGCTGGCGTACCACTCCACCAGCGAGGGGGTGACCGCGAAGCCGGTGAGGGGGGCGGGGCCGATCGAGCCGGCGGCAAGCGCCTCCGCGAGGGCGGGAAGCGTGGCCGGCAGGTAGACCCGCATCTCAGACCGGCTTCGTGCGGACGGCGGCGTCGGCCGGTTCCGTCAGCGCCGCGGCCGTCGTACGCACCGAGGTCTCGAAGACCTCGGCGCGGCGCCGGGAATCCATCAGGTTCGCTCCGATCGTGGTGAGGTCCTCCGGACCCGGTCCGAGCAAGGTTACGGCCGTGCCGGCGGCACTGACCCGCTCGGCGGCGGCTAGCAGCCGGCGGCTGAGCCGGCGGCGCCAGCGCCGCTCGAGCCGCGCCGCCACCGAGGCGGGCGCGTCGTAGGCGAACGATGCCATCGGCGCCAGCACCACCACCTCGTCCAGTCCGGCGTCCACCAGCAGGTCCAGGGAGGTGGCGGAGTACGCGCCGCCGTCGATGTAGAGCTCGCCGTCGATGGGCACCGGCTCGTACCAGCCGGGTATCGAGCAGGACGCCACCACCGCCTGCGACAGGCTGGTACGCGGGGCCGCCGGATGCCCGAACGGGACCCGCTCCCCCGTGCGGTAGTTCATCGCCACGATCCAGGTGGCCGGGTGGGAAGCCCACCCCGGACTCGGCGCCACCGTCTGCACGACGTCCGCGAGCGGCTGCAGGGACGCTCGTCCGCGGGGCAGCAGCCCGTACACCGCCGTCATCGGCGGACGCCGCCCGGAGGTGCGCAGCGCCGAACGGACGAGGGCAGGTGAACCCACGACGGGACGGGGCAGAGGCGGCCGGACGCTGTGGGCCTCGTAGTCCCACCGCAGATTGAGCCCTTCCTCCACCTCGATGCCGCGGGGGTGGTTGGCCAGCGTCGCTACGCTGACGCCGCTGCCGAGAAAGGCGGCGATCACCGAACCGGCCGAGGTGCCCAGCAGCACGTCGGCCGTCCGAGGGTCCCACCCGTCGGACGCCTCCAGCGCCACCAGCGCGCCCAGCATCCAGGAGATGCCGAGCACCCCGCCGGCACCCAGCACCAGGCCCCGGCGCGGGCCGGACTCCGAGCTGTCCGAGCTGTCCGGCGTGATCCGCCGGCTGGGCTCCGAGCCGTCCGGCCTGTCCGGCGCTGTCGGCGAGGGCGGCTCGGCGGACGCCGTCACGGCACCGCGTCCCGCAGCTCGGCGAACGATTGCTCGACGGCGGCAGCCAGCACCCGCAGATCCGGCATCGCTTCGCGGTCGCCGTTGAGCCCGAAGTACATGCCACCGTCGTAGCTGGTCAGGCCGATGCTGACCGCCTGTCCCTTGACGAGCGGGGCCACCGGATAGGCCTCCAGCATCCGGCATTCGCCGGCGTACAGGGGGCGCTGGGGGCCGGGCACGTTCGTCACCATCAGGTTGAAGAAGGCCCGGCTGTAGGCCGAGACCGCCCGGGCCGCGAGCGCATGCAGGGTGGGCGGGGTGAAACCGGCCACGGCGATCAGCGTTCCTGCACCGACGGACTGGCCTTCGGTCTTGTGACGTCGCATGGCGGCCCCGGCCAGCCGCAGCCGCGCCACCGGATCGGGCTCCCCCACCGGTAGGTCGACGAAGTAGGCCGAGATCCGGTTGCCGAGCTGCCTGGCCTGCCCGTCCGCCCGCACGCTGACCGGAACCATGGCGCGGACCGTGGTGGCCCGGGTCACCACCTCACCGCGGGTGCGCAGCCAGTGCCCCACGGCCCCGGCCACCGTCGCCAGCACGACGTCGTTCACCGTGCCGCCGTGCGCACGCCGGACCTGCTTGTACTCCTCGAGCCGGCCCTGAGCGGTCGCGTAGCGACGCGCGGCGCCGATCTCGGCGTTGAGCGGGCTCTGCGGCGCGGCGGCGGAGAACTTGCGGCCCACGGCCAGCACACCGGACAGGCTCGATGCCGCGCGCTCCGCCAGCTGCTGCGCGGGACCCCGGTCGGCCCGGACGCCGGTCGCTACCGAGGCCGGCGGCTTCGCGATCTCCTCGAGGGTCTCCCGCAGCAGATCCAGGCCGGACGGTTCAGCTGGCGCCGTCCACGACGGCCAGTGCGCAACCAGCGGCCGCGGATCCTCGTCCAGCACCAGCTCACCCACATCGATGGCGCTGACCCCGTCGACCATGGCGTGGTGGGTTTTGGTCAGCAAGGCGAAGCGTCCACCGCTGAGCCCCTCCACGACGTAGACCTCCCACAGCGGCCGGCTGCGGTCGAGGTGCCTGGCGTGTATCCGCGCCACCAGTTCATGCAGCTGGGCATCTGTGCCGGGGTACGGCAGGGCGCTGCGGCGGACGTGGTAGCTCGCGTCGAACGCAGCGTCGTCGACCCACACCGGGTTCGCGATGCGGCCGGGGACGAAGCGGACCTTCTGGCGGTACCGCGGAACGGCGGCGATGCGCCCGGCGAGATGGGCGGTGAGCTGCTCGAAGTCGATGCCGCCGGGCGGCTTGTCGAAGATCGCCAAGCCACCGACGTGCATGGCCGTCGTCGGGCTCTCCACGTACAGGAAGGACGCGTCCAGCGCAGAGAGCCGCTCTCGCACTGGCCCTCCTTCGCACCGGGTGGCAACGTCCTACCTGGCTATCGTCTCCCGGCCGCCCGATGGCGCGACAGCCGGCCCGGCGGCCGCCGCTGCTGCCCTGCCCGGGGTGGACCTGACGTACCCGAACCCCGTGGCCCAGCGGCTGGCCCCACAGGGCTCAGCGCCGCCCGCGGAGACGTCGGCCCGTCGGCGGAGGCGGACGTCCCACGATGGACGCGGCCAGCTCGGCCAAGGCGCGCCGGGCAGGGGAGTTCGGAGCGACCTCACGCAGCTGGCGGCCACCCGCGAGAGCGGCGTCGAAGCCACTGCGGTCGTAGGGCACGGCGACGACGTCCGTCACGGCGGCGAAGCGCTCCAGCACCGCCCTCACCTGGCGGTCCGGATTGCCGGGGACCACACCGGTGCGCAGCCGGTTCACCACCACCACGGAGGTGGAGGCGGGCAGCACCTCACCGAGCTCGGACAGGCCGCGGATCAGGCGCTGCAGCCCGACGGGGTCGGCGCTACCCACGACGAGCACCCGGTCGGCCATCTCCAGGGTGGTCAGCGTCGCCCCGTTGCGGCGCGGCGCCGCCGTGTCGTAGATGAGCTCCTCGTCCTGCTCCAGCGAGAAGCCGCAGTCGACCACGGTGACCTCGGCCAGCCGACGGGCCGCTGACCAGACCGCGGAGACCGCCGAGGGCCGCAGTTCCGGCCACCGGTCGGCCCGGTTCAAGCCGCTGAGCAGACGCAGCCGCGGGCTCACCGTCCGGGCCACAGAGGCCAGTGCCGCCACGTCCAACGTGCCGGCGTTCGCCATCCGGGCGGCCGCCGCCACGCCCGGGGCGTCATCGAGGACGCCCAGCACCTGGGCGAGCACACCGCCGTAGACGTCCGCGTCGGCCAGCAGCGTCGAAACGCCCTGGTGCGCGAGCTCTCCGGCGACGCCGGCGGCGATGGTGGTGCGCCCCGGGGCGCCGGTGGGCCCCCAGACAGCCACGAGCAGCCCGCTCACCGGCTGCTCGTCCCCAGCGAGTGCTGAGGATCCAGCCGATGCCGGTGCGGCCGGTCCCGCCGGTACCGGGCCCGGCGCGTCGGTGGCGGAGAACGCGTAGGAGTGGGCCGGGGCACCGCCCGCCGGGTCCGCGCCGGCCGAGCCGTCGAGCGCCACCACGGCCGCGGCGATCTCCGCCGGGCTGGCGGTCGCCGGCAACACCGCTGCGAGCCCAAGCTGACGCATGCGCCGTTCGGCCGGGTCGTCGCCGGGGTTCACCAGGACCACGACGCGCACGCGGGAGGCAGTCAGCCGGGTCAGGGCCTCCCCGTCGAGTCCGCGCAGATCGGCCGCGACCAGGGCCACGCGGGCCACACCGGTGGCAGCGATCGCCAGCAGATCCGGCAGGTCGACACACCGTCGCGCCACGTGGATGCCGGTGTCGATGCGGCCCAGCGCGGCGACCAGGTCGGCCTCCCAGCCGGCATCGGTGACCGCGGTCAGGACCGGGACCGTCACGGGGTCGCCGCCGGTGTACTTGTGGCCGGCTGGCCGGCCGCCCGTGTCGGCGTGGGCGCCGGAACGACGGCAGCTGCCGGGGAGCCGGCGGCGCCCGCTGAACCCGTTGTGGGCGTAGCGCCCGTAGCCCCCGTAGCGCCCGTAGCCCCCGTAGCGCCCGTAGCGCCCGTAGCGCCCGTAGCCCCCGTTGCGCCCGTTGCGCCCGTTGCGCCAGCGGAGGCGCCGGCATTCTCGGACAGCTCGTCCGTCGGTACGCGGACCAGATCGACGGTGCCGGACTGGGAAGCGGCCACGGCCGCCTGCACTCCTTCCGCCGGCACGCGCAGCACCACGCCGGTGTCCTCCTGCGCGCCCAGCCGAGCAGCCGACGCCGTCACGCTGTGCACGGGGACACGGGCAAGGAGACGCTGGGCCGGGCCGACAGCAGCGCTTCCGGTGGTGCGGGGGCTGACGTACACGTCGACCAGATCCCCGTGCCGCAGACCCGCCGGAAAGTGGTGACGCCGGACCGCCACGGTGACCAGGCGGCTGGCCGCTCGATCCTGCGCGGCCACAGCGGTCCGGGGCAGGAACTCGTCCGACCCGACCGGCCTCAGCAGCAGGTAGCCGACGGGCCGCGGGCCACGAGCGGCCACGTATCGGTCGCCGTTGCCGAACAGGCGCACCCGCTGCACCTCGAGGTCGTCCTCGGTGATCACCGTGCCGGCGGCGAGATCGCGTGTCACGGTGAGCACCTCCACCGAGCTGTCCGCGCTGGCGATGATCCGCGCCCCCAGGCCGATCGAGACCAGAATCAGCAGCAGGCCCACGACCACCCGCGGATTCAACCAGCGGGGTGCGGCCAGCCGGCGGGCCGCCGGGGACTCGGGAAGGGCGCTACCGCCGCCCCCGTACGTGCTCGACGTCATCCAGCTCCCCTTCCGGCACCCGGCGGCTGTCCGGTTCCGAAAGGCTGACTGACCGCCACCGCCGGGGCGCCGCAATCGGGGCGAAGTCACCCGGCTGGGTCATTCAGGTGGTTGACCGAATCTAGTCGACGCCTCCGGGAAGCGGATCGGTGTCTTCTGCGCCGTAGCTGAACGGATGGGAGCGCACCCAGTTCTCCGTGTCGCTATAGCTCTTGGCGATGTACGCCTCGAGCTTGTCCCGCTCCACGCGCCACTGGCCGCGGCCGCCGACCTTGATGGCGGGCAGCTCACCGGAGCGCACCAGGGCGTACGTCTGCGAACTGGAGATGTTGAGGATCTCCGCCACGTCGGACAAGCGGAGGAACCGGGACTCCAGCACAAGTTCAGTCTACGAACGGTGGACGCCCAGCACGGCTCGCCGTTGAAAGCTGTGGACAGTTCACGGCCGGGCCAACGGGAAGGCGTCAGCTGGAGCGGATCCAGCTCACGGCGGCGGTGGAGACGAGCAGCGACTCGTAAGCGGCCGGCCGGGCCCGCTCTTCCCGGCGCCGGCCGAGGCTGAAGTGGTCGGCACCCACAGCGTCGACGGTGCCGCTCACCTGCTGTCCGTCGGCAAAGGTCACCGTGACGGCTGCGCGGTCGCGGGCCAGGCCCCGCAGTACGTGACCGATTCCGAGCCGCATCGAGATGGCGTCAGGAGCGGCGCCGACCGGCCAGCGGCCCTCGGTGGAGACGGTGGCCACGGCTGTCAGCGACACCAACAGGTCGCCGCCGACTGCCTCGCCGAGCAGCAGCCAGTCGCGCCCGACGGCGGTCAGTCGCCCGACGTGTCTGCCCGAGCCGGACATCGTCACCGTGATCCGGCGCCCGATCGTCGCGGACAACCGCTGGCGGAGCTCGATGCGGGCGGTTTCAGCCCGCGTCCGCTCGGCCACCTCGGCGGCGACGTCTGCTGCCTCCGATGCCTCCGCCTGTGCCTCGAGGTCGGCGAAGAGCCGCTCCCAGCGCAACGCCACACCCCCCGTCTGCACGTCTCCCGGGAGCAAGTGTGCAGCGCCCAGCTGCCCGCCACGGGCGCAACGGTCGCCGATACGACGGTTCACCCGTTCGGGGCATGGCCGCGGCGCCTCGTGGCCAACAAGATGCAAACACACGTAAACGAAGGGTTCCGGATGCAGCAGGCACTACGGCGGGGAGCGGCTATCGGGCTCTGCGGGCTCGGCATGGGCGGAACCGGGCTTGCGCTGCGCTGGGCAGCGGGCGAAGCGAACCTCCCGTCGTCGCTCCATGGGCTACCGGAGTGGCTGCAACGGACCCCACTGCCCGACGTGGTGACCGCGACGGCCCTGGCCGGCGCCGCACTTCTGGTCCTGTATGTCAGCGGTGTCGTCCTCATCGCGGTGCTTGCGGACTGCGCAGGGCCGCGCGGCTGGTGGTGGCGTTCGGTGGCACTGCGGCTAGCGCCCGGCCCGGCTGGGGGGCTGGTCCGCCTGGCGCTCGGGGCGGCCGTCGTCTCCGCCACCGTGCTGCCGTCCACCGCGTCCGCCGGTACGGCACCGGTCGACCGAGTCGGGGCCGTGATGGTGAGCCCGCCGACCGTCCAGCAGGCGCCGGCCGGAACGGGGCCGGCCACTACGCGGGAGGCGGCGACGAGGCCGGCACCGGCACCGCCGCTGCTCGACCGCCCCGCGACCATGCCGGCGTCCGCCGCCGCCTTGCCACCGGCCGCGGGTGTACCGCCGCCGGCCACCCGGCCAGCTGCGCGGCCGGTGCTCGTACCGGGCGCACCGACGCGTATCCCGCCGCAGTCCGAGGTGGTGGTGCGTCGCGGCGACACGCTGTGGACGATCGCCGAGCGGCACCTGCGCTCCCTGCAGGGGCCGGTGGACGCGAGCGCTGTCGCGGACGCGTGGCCGCGTTGGCACGCCGCCAACCGATCGGTGATCGGCGACGACCCCGCTCTGCTGCTGCCCGGCCAGCGGCTGCTCCCGCCGGCAACGCCGTAACCGTCCGCCGCCGACCGTCAGGCGGCCCCCGACACTCCCCCTGCCATCGACTCCATTCCAGAAGAGGACCTCATGCGCTGGACAGCCCACTACCGCCGGACCGGCACGATTGCCCTGCACCCGGTGCCCCACCACGAGCCGCCCTACGACGGAGACGGCGGTGACACCGAACAGCTGAACTCGGGTCGTGGCGGTATCCGGCCGCCCGTGCAGGGTGCGCTGGCGCTTGCCTTCGACCTGGACACCGGGGTGCCGGCCGAACCGCAGAGCCCGCCGGACCTGCGACTGGTCCCCCGGCCTAACGACGATGCGCCGGACCGCGGCGGGCTACCCGATCCGCAGCCGTGGTGCGCCCGGCTGGTGCAGGCGATCGTTGAAGTCCTTGCCGGCGAGCGGCCGGCCGGCCAGCTCATCCGCTGGACCTCCCCCGCGGTATTCGCCGACCTGCGACGGGCGGCCCCGGCCACCGCCGGATCCCGGGTGGTCCGTCAGCAGCAGATCCCCCACCGGCGGACCGTCGTGCGGTCGGTGCACGTCAGCGAACCGACTCCCGGGGTGGCCGAGGTCTGCGCGCTGGTCTGGAACGGTCAGCGGGCCCGAGCGATAGCGCTGCGGCTGCAGGGGCGGCACGGCCGCTGGCAATGCACGTCCCTCCTCATCGGCTAGCCCCGCTGCTCGACCAGCCCGCTGATTCGTCTCGGGCCAGCGAATCGGGCTCTGACGTACAAACCGGCCCGGGCCGCGAATCGGTCGGTCGCAGATCACGCCCTGTTCCGCACGTCCCCGTGGCAGCGCTTGTACTTCTTCCCGGAGCCGCAGGGGCACGGCGCGTTACGCGACGGCTTGCCGTCCTCGGCGGCGTCGGTTGCCGTCGCCGAGCCGATGCTGCTGACGACGTCGGCGTCACCGTCGAGCCCCGGAGCGATGTACTGCAGCGGCTCCTGACGCGAGGGCGGCTGCAGGCCCGGGGCGCGCAGGGCCACCTGGTGACCGTCGGCCGCGTGGCCGTTCGCGGCCGGCGACCCAGCTGGCGCTGACGACTCAGCTTGCGCCGGCGACGCGGCTTCGGCGGACGACACGGCGGCGGCGAGTACCCCCTGCTCCTGCTCCAACTCGCCGGGCTCCGCGGAGTCCACGACCTCGGACGCCTCGTCGGGTTCGGCAGCCACCTCGACGTCGAGGTTGAACAGGAACCCGACGGACTCCTCCTTGATCCCGTCCATCATCGAGGCGAAGAGCTCGAAGCCTTCGCGCTGGTACTCCACCAGAGGGTCTCGCTGGCCCATGGCCCGCAGCCCGATGCCCTCCTTGAGGTAGTCCATCTCGTACAGGTGCTCGCGCCACTTGCGGTCGAGCACCGACAGCAGCACCCGGCGCTCCAGCTCGCGCGTGACGTTCGCGCCGAGCTGCTGCTCGCGGCGGTCGTAGGCCGCGTTGATGTCCGCCACCAGCTCCGCGGTGAGGAAGTCGGGGGTGAGGGCCCCCTCAGCCCTGTCCTCCAGCTCCTCCAGGGTGACCCCCACCGGGTACAGCGTCCGCAGCGCCGTCCAGAGCTGGTCGAGATCCCAGTCCTCAGTGAAGCTCTCACCGGTCGCCACTCCGACGTAGGCGGTGACCACGTCGTCGAGCATGTGCCGCACCTGCTCGTGCAGGTCGGCCCCCTCCAGAACCCGCCGCCGCTCCTCGTAGATGACCTGGCGTTGCTTGTTGAGCACCTCGTCGTACTTGAGGACGTTCTTGCGGATCTCGAAGTTCTGCTGCTCGACCTGGGTCTGCGCCGAGCGGATGGCCCGGGAGACCATCTTGGACTCGATCGGCAACTCGTCCGGCGTGCCGAGCCGGTCCATGATCGCCTCGACGGCGGCCGCGTTGAACATCCGCATCAGGTCGTCGCCGAGTGACAGGTAGAACCGGCTCAGGCCGGGGTCGCCCTGCCGTCCGGCGCGGCCGCGCAACTGGTTGTCGATGCGCCGCGACTCGTGGCGCTCCGTGCCCAGCACGTACAGGCCGCCGGCCGCCACCACCTCTTCGTGCTCGGCCGCTACCACGTCCTTGGCCTTGGCGAGGGCCTCCGGCCAGGCGGCCTCGTACCCCTCCGGGTCCTCGGCCGGCGACAGCCCACGAGCGGCGAGCTCCTCGGCCGCCGTGAACTCCGGGTTCCCCCCGAGCATGATGTCCGTACCGCGACCGGCCATGTTGGTGGCCACGGTCACCGCTCCCCGCCGCCCGGCCTGGGCGACGATGTGCGCCTCGCGCTCGTGGTTCTTGGCGTTGAGCACCTCGTGCGGAATTCCGCGCCGGGACAACAGCTCCGACAGCGTCTCGGACTTCTCGACGCTGGCCGTACCGGCGAGGACCGGCTGGCCAGCCTCGTGCCGCTCGGCGATGTCCTCCACGACCGCGTCGAACTTCGCCGTCTCGGTCTTGTAGACGAGATCCCGTTCGTCCAGGCGCAGCGCCGCGCGGTTGGTCGGGATCGGCACGACACCCAGCTTGTAGGTCTGCTGGAACTCCGCCGCCTCGGTCATGGCGGTACCGGTCATTCCGCCCAGCTTGTCGTAGAGACGGAAGTAGTTTTGCAGGGTGATCGTAGCGAGCGTCTGGTTCTCGTCCTTGATCGCGACGCCTTCCTTGGCCTCGATCGCCTGGTGCATGCCCTCGTTGTAGCGCCGGCCTGCCAACACCCGGCCGGTGAACTCGTCGACGATCAGCACTTCGCCGCCGGCCGTGACGATGTAGTCCTTGTCCCGCTTGAACAACTCCTTGGCCTTGAGGGCGTTGTTCAAGAACCCGACGAGCGGCGTGTTGACTGCCTCGTACAGGTTGTCGATGCCGAGATAGTCCTCGACGCGTTGCACACCGGCCTCGGTGATGGCGACGGTGCGCTTGCCTTCCTCGACCTCGTAGTCCCGGTCCCGCTGCAGCCGGGGAACGAGGCGGGCGAACTCGGTGTACCACTTGGCGCTCTGCTCCGCCGGGCCACTGATGATCAGCGGCGTACGCGCCTCATCGATGAGGATGGAGTCGACCTCGTCCACGATGGCGAAGTTGTGGCCGCGCTGTACGAGCTCCTCGCCACTCCAGGCCATGTTGTCGCGCAGGTAGTCGAACCCGAACTCGTTGTTCGTGCCGTACGTGATGTCACACAGGTACGCCGGCCGCCGAACCTGCGGCGGCTCGTTGGCCAGGATCACGCCGACCTGCAGGCCGAGGAAGCGGTGCACCCGCCCCATCCACTCGGCGTCCCGGCGGGCCAGGTAGTCGTTCACCGTGACGACGTGCACACCCCGGCCGGACAGCGCGTTCAGGTAGGCGGGCAGCGTGCCGACCAGCGTCTTGCCCTCGCCGGTGCGCATCTCGGCGATGTTGCCCAGGTGCAGCGCCGCACCGCCCATCAGCTGGACGTCGAAGTGACGCTGGCCCAGGGTCCGCTTGGCCGCCTCACGCACCGTGGCGAAAGCCTCGGGAAGCAGGTCGTCCAGCGTCTCGCCGCCGTCGAGCCGTCCGCGGAAGATGTCGGTCTGCTGGCGCAGCTCCGCGTCCGACATCGCCACGAAGTCGTCCTCGATCAGGTTGACCTGGTCGGAGATGCCCTTCAGCTTGCGAAGGATCTTCCCCTCGCCGGCCCGCAGAATTCTGTTCAGCACCACGCGGAGTCCGCTCCTAGCTGCACGTCGTCGTTGTCCGGTCGCACCGCACCGGCACCGTTCCCATCGTAAATCGGGCCGCCAGGGCCGTCCCGCCATGGCAAACGGGCGGCGGCCTGCCCGAGTGCCACGGACGCGACGATCAGGTGATCTCCAGCAACTTTTCCCGTACCGCGTAGACGACCGCCTCCATGCGCGAGTGCAGCTGCAGCTTCTCCAGAATGTTGCGGATGTGGTTCTTGACGGTGTTCTCGCTGATGAAAAGCTGCTTGGCGATGTCGCGGTTGTTCAGGCCCTTGGCCACCAGCCGCAGCACCTCCATCTCACGGTCCGTGAGCCGCGGGGTCGGTACCTGCTGACGCTCGTCCGTCCGCTTGATCATCGAAGCGAACTCAGTTAGCAGCTTGGATGCCATGGACGGGCTGATCAGACTCTGGCCACCCGCGACGGCCCGGATGGCGTTGGCCACCTCCTCGATGGAGATCTCCTTGAGCAGGTATCCCATGGCGCCGGCCTTGATCGCTTCGTAGAGGTCAGCCTCCTCGTCGCTGATCGTCAACATGATGATTTTGGTGCTTGGAACGGCCTCCTTGATGGCCGTGCAGGCATCGATGCCGCCGCGGCGGGGCATCCGCACGTCCATCAGGACGACGTCCGGGGTGGCGTCCACCGCCTTGTCCAGCGCCTCGGCGCCGTCACTGGCCTCTCCCACGACGACGATGTCGGGCTCCTGCTCGAGCACCATCTCCAGGCCGCGGCGGAACAGGGCATGGTCGTCGACCACCAGGACACGAATGGGGTCGTCCACGCTGCGCATCGCCGGCTCAACGGGCAGCGCCTCAGCCTGCTCGGTCACGTGTCCTCCTGGTCCGCGAAACGCTGGTCGTTCGGGAAGCGCCGGCTAGCGGACGGAGGTGAACCGCCCGCTCAGGGCGATGATGCCACGGCGCCATCATCTGCGGACGCCGGCGTTTCAGTCGGTGCGCTCCATCCGAATCACCCCGTAGTCGTAGCCGCGGCGCCGGTAAACGACGCTCGGCGCGGCGTCCGCGGACGAGTCCAGAAACAGGTAGAAATCGTGGCCGACCAGCTCCATCTCGAACAGCGCCTGCTCGAGGGTCATGGGTGCCGCGGCATGGACCTTCTCGCGCACCACCAGCGGTCCTTCGCCGTCGACCGCGATCGGCCCTCCCTGATACGAGGACGCCGCGGAGTCGGCCGGTGCGGCGTCAGGCACGGAGCCGTTCGCCGTGGCGCCGACCGTGGAGGTGACGGGCACGTCAGGAAGCGCGGAGTACATCGACATCGGGGTCCTGGTCCCGTGGTGCACCCGGCGCCGGTCCGAGGACTTGCGCAGCCGTGCCTCGAGCTTGGCCATTGCCAGGTCAAGCGCCGCGTACTTGTCGTCGGCGGCCGCCTCCGCGCGGATCGCCGGGCCGCGTGAGCGACAGGTCAGCTCCACCCGCTCGCGGACAGCGGCCAGGCGCGGGTTGTTCTCGTGGGAGACCTCCACGTCCACCCGGCTGACCCGCCCGTCCAGACGCTCCACCTTGGACAGTTTCTCGATGACGTGACGACGGAAACGCTCGGACACCTCGGTGTGGCGGCACTTGACGACAACGTCCACGTATCTCCTCGCGGAAACTCGACGGGCACAATTGGCGGAAGGCGCTCCGCGTCAGTGCGGGACGGGCGGCACCCGCTCGGCCGACCTGGTCTTCGTCCCCACATCCGCCTGCTGAGAGGTTCGCGGCACTGCTGCCACTACTGCTCTTCTCCCGGATCGGACGGCATCTGACCTTCCGGCGGGGCAGGACTGACATCTAAGCCGCACCGTGATCGAACGACGAGAAGTCGCCTTACGTGGGCCGTTTCGCCTGCGGCTGGCATCGGCTTGCCGGCCAGGCGCCCGCGAGCGGACGTGACCGGCGCAACCACGGACCCGAGCGGGTGCCATGACTAGACGCTAATGCCCATCCCGCGCCTTGGGTAGGACCGATTTCGATAACGCTGCGTCAGAAGTCGCTCACCCAGCGCAGGAGAGCTCACCGGGGCGAGCCCCGCAGCACCGTGACGGCCACCACCGCGGCCCCCTGCACGGCAACCCCGGCGGCACCCAGTGCGCGCGCCATCTCGGCGAGGGTGGCACCGGAGGTCATCACGTCGTCCACCAGCACCACGACCGCCCCTGCGGTCGACCGGAGCAGCCGGGGCCGGACGGCGAAGGCGCCGGACAGGTTCCGGGCCCGCGCCCCCGCTGTCAGGCCCGACTGGTCGGACACCGAACGCACGTGACGCAGGGCCGGCAGCACCGTCACGTCCGTACCGGCTTCGGCGAGCCGCTCAGCCGCAACGGCAGCCAGGCGCCGGACCGGGTCGTAACCACGGCGGCGCAGGGCGCGTCCGGCAGAGGGCGCCGGCACGAGGAGGAGCCGCCGGGTTGGCTGCACCGCCGAAGGGCTGCCGCACTGGCGCACCGCGGCGGCCAGGGCAGCGCCGAGCGGCCTCTCCAGGCAGCGTTGTCCGCGATCCTTATAGGCGTTCACCAGTTCCTTGACCGGACTCTCGTACGGCGCGGCCGCCCAGACCTGCCGCACCCGGGCCGGCAGCGGAGCAGGCACCCGACACGCCACCTCCGGCACCGACAGCCGGCAGGTACGGCAGGCCGGTGGCGTGCGAGTCGGCGCGCCGCAGCCGGCGCAGCACGGCTGCAGCACCAGCGTGGCGAGCTCACGAATTCCTGCGGTCAGCATGCGCTCAGCCTCGCTCGCCATCCGGCTTCCGAGCGCCCACCGGCAGCTGATGTGGAGCGGCGGGCTCGACCTGAACCGGCTGGGGACAGGCCCGGCGGGACCGGGTCTGCCGCCGTCTCAGCCCTGATACGTGGGGTCGGTGCCGCGGCCGATCACATCCCATGTACCGCCGGCGTACCACCAGATCTCGCCGCGTGATTCGATCAGCAGCGGCTGGCCCGGCGCCGCCGCGAGCGCCCGCAGGTCCCCCACCGGCAGGCCCGACACCGACACGGCCAAGGGTGGCGCAGAGGCGTCGTACTCGACGAAGAAGGGCAGGTGCACGCCGCTGGATCCGCCTGCCGCACTACGGCCGAGAACGGCGATCCGGTGATCATCCAACCAGCTCATGGAGCTGACCGCCCGCAGTTGCGGCGCCACGCCGCGGAACGCCTCCAGTACCAGCTGCCGGCCGGGCCGGCGCACGACGCGGCCGACGAACAGCTGTGCCTCGTCGCCCGCGCCGAGGATGGCGGCGGCACGGGTGCCGTCCCGCGACAGACGCAGTCCGGCGACCTGCCGGCCCTGCAGCTCCGGAGCCGAGACCGACAGCCGCCGGCCGCCGCTGAATGCCAGCAGTGCCGACGTGGACGCGCCGGCCGAGACGGTCCACACCACCCCCTCCCGGTCCACCGACGGCGGCGTCAGCCCCGCCGCGGTGACGACGTTCCGCAGCGCGCCGCCCGACGGCCCAACCGCTAGGGCCGTCTGTTCGCCGGTGCCGCGCAACGCAGCGGTGATCGTGCCGTCCGGTGACACCGAGGGCGCCCGCACGCCGCTGTTTGCGGCACGGGCAGCACGGCCCGGGTCAGGACTGTAGAGCCGGCCGTCCTGCACCCACAGCCGGTTGACCGGGCCGGCCAGCACCCGCGGGTCATAGCTCGGCCAGTCGGTACGCGCCTGCACACCGCGCGAGCCGCCGGGTACCGCCAGCGGCTGGCCGTTGACCAGCAACCGGACACCGGACACCTCGGTCAGTTGACGAAGCGTCCAGACGATCTGCGCGGACAGCGCCGAAAGTCCCTCCGGCCCGCTGGTGACGACGGCGTCCGACAGGTTCACCTCCACCACGCCGTCCGAACCCCGCGACGCGTTACCGAGCAGGCGGGTGCCCGGTGGGACGGCGTTGGCCACCGACGGACCCAGCCAGGGGGACGGCCCGTGCAGCAGGGCGCTGATCATGGCCGTGGCCAGCCGAGGCTGGGACGAGCGGATGAAGCGGTGGTCCGGCACCAGCACCGAAAGGCTCGGGTCGAGGTAATAGAGGTACACCGATCGGAAGACGTGGGAGACGTCGTTGTCGGTGAGCAGCAGGCCGTCCGGCACCGAGCTCAGCCGCCAGCCGTCCGGGGTGCTGGCCAACCGGAAGTCCGCCGAGATGCGTCCCTCGACCGGGGTGTACGAACCTTCCGGGCCGATCACGGCGGACTGCCGGGCGAGCAGCCGGCCGACGCCATCCGCCACCGAGATCGAGGCACCCGATCCGTCGTAGATCGTGACCGGACCCTCGGGACGCCAGTCGGCCGCTGCCTCAGCGGTCAGGAACTGGCGCGCAACGGCGTACGAGGCCTCCGAACTCACCGCTGCCCGAAGGAATCCGCGGACGATGGCCTCCGGTGCCGCGCCCTTCGCCGGTCCCGGAGGCAAGCCACGGACGTCCGCATCGCCGAGATTGCGCGCGTCGGCCGGCGGCACCGCACGGCCGTACTGGACGCTGCTGCGCTCCGGCACCGAGGAGCAACCGGTGCTCAGCAGGGCGACCACCAGGAGCACGCGCCCGCGGCATCCCGCGGCCCCGGCCAGCAGTCGGATCATCGGGCCGCCGATCCAGCGTCGGAGGTGACCGACGACGTCGGCCCCGCTATGGCCGGCAGCTCCGGCTGCGCCGACGGCAAGGCTTCCCCCGCCGAGGTGCGGGTGTCCATGCCCTCGATCGGGATCGGCGAGAATCGGAAGGTGCCGCCGGACAGCACCGGGAGCGTCAACCGGAAAACCGACCCCCGCCCCAGCCGGCCGGAGACGTCGAGCCAGCCACCGTGCAGCCGCGTGTCCTCCAGCGCGATGGACAGGCCGAGCCCCGTTCCGCCGGTGACCCGGGCTCGCGCCGGATCGGCCCGCCAGAAGCGGTTGAACACCTGCGCGGCCTCGGCCGGACGCAGGCCCACGCCGAAGTCTCGGACGGCGATGGCGACCGCGTCGGAGTCCGCGGCGAGGCTCACCTCCACCGGCTTGCCCTCGCTGTGCTCGACCGCGTTGTCCAGCAGATTGCGCAGAATCCGGTCGATGCGCCGCGGGTCGACCTCGGCAACGACGGCCCGGTCCGGCAACCGCAGCACGAGGGCGCTGTTGTGCCGGCGGGCGAGCGGCTCGACGGCCTCCGCGGCCGAGCGCACCAGCGCGCAGAGATCGGTCGGCTCGGGCTCGAGCACGGCCGCCCCGGCGTCGTACCGGGAGATTTCCAGCAGATCCGCCAGCAGCACCTCGAACCGGTCGAGCTGGGTCTGCAGCAACTCCGCCGAACGGGCCACCTCCGGCGCGAAGTCGTCGCGCGACTCGTGCAGCATGTCGGCGGCCATGCGGACAGTGGTCAGCGGCGTCCGTAGCTCGTGTGAGACGTCGGCGACGAACCGGCGCTGCAGGCGCGACAGCTCCTCCAGCTGGGAGATCTGACCCTGCAGGCTCGCCGCCATCCGGTTAAAGGTGGTGGCCAGCCGGGCCAGTTCGTCCTCTCCCCGGACCTCCATGCGGCGGTGCAGCTCACCGGCGGCGAAACGCTCCGCCGTCCGCGCGGCCACCCGGACCGGCAGCACCACTTCCCGCGTCACCAGACCGGCGATGAAGACCAGCAGCAGCACGAGGACGACCCCGGCGAACGTCATGATCCGCTGGATCAGCCGGATGGTCGACGCCTCCTGCTCCAGCGTGAACAGGTAGTACAGCTGATAGGGCCCAGCGTCTACCTCGCTCAGCTGCGCACCGACGATCAGGCCGGGTTCCGTGCTGCCGTCCCGGTGAAGCAGGGGGGCGTACATGTACGCCTGTCGTTTTCCGCGCTCCACGCTCGCGCGCAGCTCCGCGGGAATGCTGGAGGCGCGCACCGTGCCCGACAGCACCGGCGTGACGGCCGGGGAGCTGCTCAGCACGGCGACGTCGAACAGTCGCGCGGCGCTACCCCGGTTCGCCAGCCCCAGAGTCACCCGGTACAGCTGGTCATCGGCGTCCACCGGGTCGCCCGGGTCAACCTCGGCCAACTGGCTCTGGGCCACCACGAGCCCCGAGTTCGCCTCCTCCAGGGCCGAGCGCGTCTTGGCGCTCAGAATGCCCTTGGTCACCTGGCTCATCAGCAGCATGCCCAGCACCAGCACCACGCCACCGGAGACGACCAGCGTGCTGACGACGACCCGCAACTGCAGCGAGCGCCGCCAGCGGCGGGTGGCCCGCCGGGGCAGCCCGCGCCGGCCCGCCTGACGCAGCAGCTGCACCAGGAAGCGCACGGTCAGGGCCGGAATGCGCACCGGGCTCCAGCAGCACTCGAGTTACCCGGCACCCCGGTTCTGGCGCGCCCCTGTCCGGGGCGCTCAGGTCCGGAGCACTTCTGGCCGGAGCGTTCGGGTCGGGGGCTGGGCGGACGGGTCATGACGGACCGGCTTTGTAACCGACCCCCCGGACCGTGAGCACGATCTCCGGCTGCTCGGGGTCCTGCTCGATCTTGGATCGCAGCCGCTGCACGTGCACATTGACCAGGCGTGTGTCGGCCGCATGCCGGTAGCCCCAGACCTGCTCCAGCAGCAGCTCACGCGAGAACACCTGCCGCGGCTTGCGAGCCAGGGCCAGCAGTAGGTCGAACTCGAGCGGCGTGAGGTTGATCTGGATGTCGCCCCGCCGGACGGAGTGCCCGGCGACATCGATGCTCAGGTCGCCGATCGTGAGCACCTCGGGCGACGGGTCACTGGTCTGCCGGAGCCTGGCCCGCACCCGAGCCACCAGTTCCTTGGGCTTGAACGGCTTCACGACATAGTCGTCGGCGCCCGACTCCAGGCCCACCACCACGTCGACCGTGTCGTTCTTGGCCGTCAGCATGACGATCGGTACACCCGACTCCGCCCGAATCTGGCGGCAGACGTCGATGCCGTCGGTTCCGGGCAGCATGAGGTCGAGCAGCACCAGATCCGGCTTCGTTTCCCGGAACGCCGTCAGCGCACGATCCCCGTCGGAGACGAACAACGGGTGCAGCCCCTCCGAGCGCAGAACAATGCCCAGCATCTCCGCCAGCGCGGGATCGTCGTCGACGACGAGCACGCGACCCTTCATCGGCCCCTCCGCGACGGCGTGGCCGCCTCCTGATGCAAACGAAGCATGCGCACATCGTCGCACCAACATTGCGCGTCGGCAGCCGCCCCGGCCGACGCGCCCGATTCCGCGCGTCGCTCACATCCCCGCTCGGTGGCGCAGTCGTCCACAGCGCCCGGTCCGACGCAGTTCCGGCTCCCCCGACGTGCGGCAATTCATGCGACGATCAGTGCCTTGCCCAGTGCGACGCAGGAGTTGGCAGCAGTTGGCAATGTCTGCAGTGTCTGCAGTGTCTGCAATGTCTGAGCCGCCTGGGTGGGCGACGCCGAGCGGCGACAGCGGCCCCCCATCCCAGCCGTCCTGGGGTGCGGGGCCGGCGTGGGGCCCCGGGCCCGCTGGCCAGCCCGGCTCGCGGCCCCCGATGCCGCAGCCGGCCGGCATGCGGCCCGGCATCATCCCGCTGCGCCCGCTGGGCGTGGGAGAGATGCTGGACGGCGCCTTCGCCTGCATGCGCCGGTACCCGGTTGCCACCCTGGGCCTGGCCGCCGTGGTGTCGGCCCTGTCCGAACTGGCCGCAGCGGCGTTCGTCGCGGCCCTCATGCCCGCCGGGTCGCTGACCCCCGGGTCGTCGGCGGTTCGCCCGGGGCAGCTGTTCGGTGACATGGGGGCCGTCCAGGTGCTGGGGCTGGTCAGCCTGCTGCTTTCGCTCGCGGCCGGTCTGATCTTCACGGGCATGCTGACCGCCATCATGGGCCGGGCGATTCTGGGGCAGCAGGTCACGCTGGGCTCCGCCTGGGCCGCCATCCGGCCGCGCCTGGGCACGCTGTTCGCAATCGTCCTGCTCACCACCGGACTGTTGCTGCTGGTGCTGCTGGCCCTCCTCATCCCCGCGGGAGTGTCCTTCCTCGCCGTCGGACCCGGCCCGCTCACCTTCACGCTCCTTTTCGTCGGTGGCCTCCTGGCGCTGGGCGCCGGCTGGCACCTCTACGTCGCCCTGCACTTCGCCACCTCCGTCGCCGTCCTCGAGCGCTCCGGGGCCACCACCGCGCTGCGGCGGTCGCGCGCCCTGGTCCGAGGCAACTGGGGCCGGGTGGCCGGCATCCTGCTGCTCACCGGCCTGCTCGCTGGATTGATCTCTGGGCTGATCGGCACCCCCTTCCAGGCGCTGACGTTGATCCTGTTCGGCGATGAGGCGCTCACGCTGCCGGGGCTGATGCTGTCCGCCGTGGGCGGGATCCTCGGGGGCACCATCGCCGCTCCCATCGCGTCCGGCGTGTCGGTGCTGCTGTACGTGGACCGGCGGGTGCGGGCGGAGGGCCTCGATCTCGCGCTCCAGCGGGCGGCATCCGCCGCGCCGTCCCCGTTCGGCGGCACCTCACCGCCGGCAGGAACGGCGTCGTGGCACTCCGGCACCGCCGGGGACGGCACCTCGGGCACCGGCATGTTCGGTCCAGGTGCATCGGGCCCGGATGCTCCCGGTTCGGACGCCTTCGGCACCGACCCCTTCGGCACCGGGGCCTCGGGCCGCGGTGCACCCGGCTCGGACGCCTTCGGCGGCGGGTCCTTGGGAAGCGGGTCCTCGGATCGTCCGCCGACTTCATGACCGCGCCGGCGCAGGTGCCGGTCGAGCTGGGGCGGGCCGCGGCGCGCGAGGCTGCGCGCGAGGAGCTGTCCAAGCCCGAGTACGCCGTCGATCGCCCCTCACTGTTCGAGCAACTGCTGGACGCACTGGGGCGCTTTCTCGACCAGCTGATCGACTCCGCAGCCGGTGCCTCCCCGGGCGGGCTCCCCGGGCTGGTGCTGATCACCCTCAGCCTCGCCGGCCTTGTGCTGGCACTGCGTATGGCGATCGGCCCGCTGGTCGGCACGTCCCGGGCTGAGGCGGCAGCACTGCACTCCACCCGGACGGCCGCCGACCACCGCCACGCGGCCGATCAATGTGCCGCCGGTGGGGACTGGGCGGGAGCGGTCCGGGAACGGATGCGTGCAATCGTGCGGGAGCTGGAGGACAACGGAGTGATCGATGCCCGTCCTGGGCGCACCGCCCAGGAGGCGGCGACCGCCGCCGGCGCCGCCGTCCCGCAGGTCGGGCTGCCGGCTGCCCGCGCCGCCAGCCTGTTCGCCGAGATCTGGTACGGCAGTCGCACGGCCACGACGGAGACGGACGCCGAGATGCGCCGCCTCGACGACGAGGTGCGCCTGGCAGCGCAACGGCCGGAAGTGTCGGCGTGAGCCCGGTGGTGTCGGCGTGAGCCCGGTGGTGTCGGCGTGAGGACAGTCGAGCTGGCCGCCGCCGACCCGGACAGTTCTGCCGCAGTGCCGGCGCCGGCGCCGGCGCGCGGTCGCTGGCGGCGGCTGCGGGGCCCGGCTCTCGTGCTGGCCCTGGTGGCGGCCGCAGTGGTGGCGATGGCCTTGTCGAAGCCCCGGATCGTACGCAGCGAGCTGGACCCGCAGGCGGTCGACCGGTTCGGCAGCAAGGCGCTCGCGGTCCTGCTGACCGATCAGGGCGTCCGTGTCTCCCGGCTTCGGGCCGTACCGGCATCAGCGCCCGCCGGGTCCACGGTGTTCGTTCCGCTGCCGGAGATGTCCGGCCCCGGGCACCTGGCCAGGCTGCGGAACAGCTCCGCCGATCTGGTGATCGTCGCGCCGGATCAGGAGCACCTGGACGCGCTCGACCTGCCGCTGACGGCGGCACGGGGCGAAGCGCCGGAGCAGCGAGCGGCCTCCTGTCGTCTGCCCGCTGCACGCCGGGCGGGCTCGGCGGAGCTCGGCGGCGTCACCTATCAGGCGGACGCCGGCGGAGCGGCCGCCTGCTACCCCGTCACCGACGGCATGCCGACCCTCGTCAGCTTGCGGCACAACGGACGCACCGTGACCATCGTCGGAACGCGCCACCCGTTCACCAACGAGAACCTGGGGCGGTCCGGAAACGCCGCGCTCGCCACCGGGATACTGGGTGCCAACGAGGTGCTGATGTGGGTACGGCCCACGGCAGCCGAGGTGGTCGGCAGCGAGCAGGAGAAACCGCTGTCGCAGTTGCTTCCCGCCGCGGTGCCGCTCGCCGTGCTGCAGACAATTCTCGCCCTGCTGGTCATGGCGCTGTGGCGTGGCCGGCGGCTCGGTCCGGTCGTCGCGGAGCCCCTCCCCGTGGTGGTCCGGTCGGTCGAGACCACCGAAGGGCGGGGACGGCTCTACCGCAGAGCAGGAGCCCGCAACCGGTCGGCCGACCTGCTCCGCGGTGCGGTGCTGTCGCGGCTGAAGCCGGCCCTGGGAGTTCCGCTGGACGCGCCGGCCGAAGCGGTCATCGCGTCCGTGGCCGCCGCCTCCGGTCGAGACCCCGCCGAGGTCGCCCGGCTGCTGTACGGTCCGCCACCGGACGACGACTCAGCGCTCGTCCGTCTCGCCACCGAACTGGACGCCCTCGACCAGGAGGCCCGCCAACCGTGACAACTCCCGGAACCTCGCCCGACGAGGCGCGCAACGCCCTGCTGTCGCTGCGCACCGAGGTGGCCAAGGCCGTCGTCGGGCAGGACGCCGCCGTCACCGGCGTGGTGATCGCGCTGCTGTGCCGCGGCCATGTGCTGCTGGAGGGCGTCCCCGGCGTGGCGAAGACACTGCTGGTCCGCTCGCTCGCCGCCGCCCTGGCGCTGGAGACCACGCGCGTCCAATTCACCCCGGACCTGATGCCCGGGGACATCACCGGCTCGCTGGTCTACGACGCACGCACGGCTGAGTTCTCCTTCCGCGAGGGGCCGGTCTTCACGAACCTGCTGCTGGCGGACGAGATCAACCGGACCCCACCCAAGACGCAGGCGTCACTGCTGGAGGCCATGGAGGAGCGGCAGGTCACCGTCGACGGGCAGCCTCGCCCGCTTCCCGAGCCGTTCGTGGTGGCGGCGACACAAAACCCCGTGGAGTACGAGGGCACCTATCCGTTGCCGGAAGCCCAACTCGACCGCTTCCTGCTCAAGCTGACGATGCCGTTGCCCGGTCGCGACGACGAGGTGCAGGTGCTGGCCCGTCACGACGCCGGGTTCGACCCACGCCATCTCGCCGCAGCAGGCGTCGGCCCGGTCGCGGGAGCAGCCGAACTGGCTGCCGGGCGAGCCGGCGTCCAGCAGGTGTCCGTCACGCCGGAGGTGCTCGGGTACATCGTCGACCTGTGCCGGGCGACCCGCAGCAGCCCGTCACTGTCCCTTGGCGCGTCGCCGCGCGGGGCGACGGCTTTGCTGAACGCCGCCAAGGCCTGGGCGTGGCTGTCCGGCCGGAGCTTCCTCACGCCGGACGACGTCAAAGCGCTGGCGCGGCCCACTCTGCGGCACCGGATCGCTGTCCGGCCCGAAGCAGAGCTGGAGGGGGTCACCGCCGAGGGCGTCCTCGACGGCGTGCTGGCAGCCGTCGCCGTTCCCCGGTAGGGCACGGCCATGTTTCTGACCGGTCGGGCCGCCGCGGTGGCGGCGCTCGGTGTGCCCGCTGTGCTGCTGTTTCCCTCGCTCAACACCGTGCTGGCGGTCTTGGCTGTGCTTCTTGCCGGACTGGCAGTCGACGTCTTCACCGCCGGGCGCGTCGGTGACCTGCGGCTGCAACGAACGGGCGCCGGCACTGTCCGGCTCGGGGAGTCGACGGAGGTCGCGCTGCGGCTGCACAACGGCGGGCGGCGGCGGCTGCGCGGCATCCTTCGGGACGCGTGGCC